>NZ_JAUBUI010000167.1:0-3918 GCF_036705385.1 Microcoleus sp. B3-A4
CTGCCAAGTGGGGTCTGCTTTTCAATTCAGACTCCCTTTTTTTACCCCTGGAGATTTTACTTAGTCTAAACTCCAGTACACAGATAAAGGCAGATTGAGATTGTCGGTTATTGCACAAAGCAAAGCGAAGCAATCTTCAGCCCCTGCGATTGCTTCTTACTAATTACCCATTACCCATTATTCATTATCAATTCTCCTTTCCCCTCAATCACTTCCCCGATCGCCCAAGCACCAATTCCCTGAGATTCAAACCATTTAACAGCCTGTTCTAATTCCCTGGAATCGAGCAACAGCACAAACCCAATCCCCATATTAAAAGTATTGAACATATCTGCTGTGGCAACTTGGCCAGCTTCAGCAATCCACTGGAAAATTGGCAAATTGGGCCAGCTATTGCTGTCAATTTTCACAGATTGATTTGCTCCCAAACAGCGGGGCAAATTTTCCGGTAAACCGCCGCCCGTAATGTGAGCCATGCCGTGAATTTCTAAACCGCTCTTAATTGCTTCAAGGACTGGTTTAACATAAATTGTAGTCGGAGTTAGCAGCACTTCTCCTAAACTTTTGCCACCTAACTTTTCGGGTTGGGAATTCCAGTCAAAACCCCGATCGCACGCAATTTTTCTCACCAAACTAAAACCGTTGCTGTGTACGCCCGAACTCGCCAGCCCCACAGCCACATCTCCTACCCGCACCTGCGAACCGTCCAACAATTTGCTCTTTTCGACAATTCCCACGCAAAAACCAGCTAAATCGTACTCTCCCGGTTGGTAAAAACCGGGCATTTCTGCCGTTTCCCCGCCCAACAAAGCACAGCCCGCTTGCTTGCAACCGTCAGCTATCCCAGCCACCACCGCAGCTAATTGTTCGGGATTTAACTTTCCCGTCGCTAAATAATCGAGAAAAAAGAGGGGTTCGGCCCCGGATGTCAGCACGTCGTTGACGCACATCGCCACCAAGTCGATACCTACCGTGTCGTGCCGATCGAGATTGTGGGCCAATTTCAACTTAGTCCCAACGCCGTCAGTACCCGAAACCATAATCGGCTCTTTTAAACCCTCAGGAACGCTGAAAAACCCGCTAAACCCGCCGAATCCGCCCAAAACTCCCGATCTGTGCGTGCTCTTGACCATACTCCCGATGCGCGAGACAAAAGCTCTGCCCGCTTCAACATCCACACCTGCTTCTCGATAATCCATAAGTCCGCCAAATCGATTTCTAATTTTTAGTTTATGGCCATAACAGTTGACAAACAGCTTTTTTCACACTAGCTATTCGGCAACCCACAACAGACACTAAATTTTTGTAAATTTTTGTAAATTTTTCAGGAATAACTGAAACGGCTGTAAGCACTGTAACTAAAGGATTTTATGATAGAGGGTTTGGAGAATATTTGATGAAGATTGGGTGAAAATCGCGATCGCAGCGATCCCCAACCGCAAAAGTTTGTGGTAGTCTGTTGCAGTTCGTGAACAAAACACAAATTGCGGATCGAGTACGAGTTGTCAAGTGTCAGGGAAGTTTCCGCCAATTTTTTTTGGGGCGGAAGCATTAAAGCAAAAACGCACCCCGATACTTTGCTTTGACTCACGGGGGAATGGCGAAGGGCAAGAGAGAAATCTTTGACGCCCGCCGCCAAATGGCCAATCCTCCAATCTCGGTTGGCAATGGCTATTCACAAAAATGGACGTATGAAGGAAAAATTTGTTGGTGGTCTACTCGCTGTCCTGTTAGTTCCCGTGGTAGGAACGGCATCCTCTTGTCACGCACAAGCAACAGGTGCCGACAACCAAAACTCTCCGGTTTCCGAGCAAGTAATTGCCACCCAACCGTCCCGGCAGTTAAACGCGAGTCGGGTCGAAGCGCAAAAAGTCGGACAGTATCAGTATCAAGCAAGAGCTGAAATTGCCCGAGACTCGATCGCCAAAATTCAGCCCCACGAGTTAGACGGGCGACAAGCAGCGACAGTCTACGTGCGAAACATTCCAGTCATCACCTTTCTGAACGCCAATCCGGAAACAAACACGAAAATGGGAGAAACTGGCAACAGCCAAGCCGGTGCTAGCAGTCCGTCAAAAGTAGCGGGCGCCAGAGAAAATCCCAAAGTCGGAAATATTGCCAGCAACTCCAGTAACCAAGAACCCGATTCAGTTTGGCGGGCATCAACCTTAGCAGCAAGACTCAACGAGCTAGCCCGCAACAACATCGATCCGAACAGCATTACCGTTAAGTGGGAAAAAGGCGGTCGCTACATTATCCAGGCAAACGGCGAGGACTTGGTAAACATCAACGCCGAAACAATCCTCCCCGACACCACCACCGACTTTAGCCGAGACGCCCTGCAAGCAACCAATCGCCTCCGCCGGCTTCTGGGCAACGCCCCACCCCTGGAAGAAGTCGCAGGCAAACCCCAATCAGAACCCCCCGTGCTGTCTATGGGCCCAATTCAAGTGCGCCTCAGCGGCTGGGCTTCCTGGTACGGCCCCGGATTTGACGGCAACCTCAGCGCCAGCGGCGAGCGTTTCAACCAAAATGATTTGACCGCAGCCCACCGCCACTTGCCTTTTGGAACTAGAGTCATGGTGAGAAATCTCGACAACGGCCGCACCGTAGTCGTCCGCATTAACGACCGCGGCCCCTATGTGGGCGATCGGCTCATTGACTTGTCCGCACGCGCTGCCAGCGTGCTGGGAATGATGAGCAGTGGCGTTGCGAGAGTGGAAATCGAAGTGATCGAACCGCAGCAGCAAACAACAGTTGAACGCTGAACGGTACTGTAAGGCAGAATACAAAAGTTATCCGAAGTGTAGAAGGCAGAAAGTAGAATAAAACTGACATCTTGCACCATTCTTTTTGGAAGAGGCATCTTACCTGTTCTTGAGGATGGTGCAAGATGTCAAGTCGAACAAATTCTGACCGGAAATTTGGGTGCAAGCCCCGTCCTTCTGGGACGGCTTTAATTATTTTATTGAAAAAGCGTCCCGACGTTCGCTCATGGTTGCGGTATAATCAGGTAGGAGAATAGAGCAAATGTTTAATTTAACCTACGAATTCAAACTTAAACCAACAACGGGACAGACAGCAATCTTTGAGGATTGGCTAGAACAATGCCGTCGCGTGTATAACTACGCATTAGCTGAACGTAAAGACTGGTTTAAGTCTCGTAGTTGTCAGATTAACGCTTGCTCTATCCGATCTGAATTCATCATAAGAGCCGAAACAAAACGACCAACTTATGCCAGCCAGTGCCAAAGTTTAACTACGGCTAGGGCAAACATACCCGCTTTGGCTGCTGTTCAGGTACACGTTCTACAACAGACACTGAAAAGACTTGAAAAAGCTTTTGTAAGTATGTGGGAACAAAAGCACGGTTTCCCTCGCTTTAAGAAAGCAGGAACAATGCGATCGTTTGTATTTCCACAATTGGGGGTTAACCCCGTCCAAAATCAAGCGGTGAAGCTTCCTAAGATTGGTTTGGTAAAGTTTCATCAATCACGTCCTATCCCTGATGGTGCAACGATTAAGCAAGCAAGGATAGTCCGTAGGGTTAGCGGTTGGTACGTGATGTTAACCCTACAATGGGACGTTTCAGCGCCAAATTTAATGCCCCACGGTGAAGGTATCGGAATTGATGTTGGATTAACTAATTTCATAGCAACTTCTAACGGTCTTTTAGTCAAGCGCCAAAGATTTTTTAAAGACGCAGAACGCAAGCTTAAATTGCTGCAACAACGTGTCTGTCGTAAAAAATTAGGTTCTAACAATGGGCGTAAAGCTCAAAAGAAAGTCGCAAAACTGCATGAATACGTTGCTAATAGTCGGAAAGATTGGCATCGTAAATTGGTAGTGCTTTTTTGTAAATGACAGAGAAAAATAGTAAAATAGAGCGACGAGCGTGAGAGAGGAATGATGGAATGA
>NZ_JAUBUI010000042.1:0-51323 GCF_036705385.1 Microcoleus sp. B3-A4
GGAGAAAACTGCGGAGTCTTTTGGGTTTGAGCTAATTGCTAAAACTCCGCAGTTAGATTAAGTTTCTTAGGAGGACTAATCAAATATTAAAATATTAGATAAATAAATACATCTTCAGTCATTTTCAAAGGACTTGCGCTAGGAGACAGGGGTTTTAACCGCCGGCGGACTATCGGTACAAATGCCAAATCCGAAACACTGTCAGTACAAGTGCAAAATATAAACCTACCATACCCACCCATGAAACAACCCCCCAAACCCCCCGAATTCATCATCATCGGTGCCCAGAAAGGCGGCACAACATCCCTGTACAATTACTTAATTCAACATCCCCAAATCGCCCCCGCCGCCCAAAAAGAAATCCATTACTTCGACTTCAACTTCGACAAAAGCCCAGACTGGTACTGTTCCCAATTTCCCCAGCCCCAAACAGGGGAAAATCTACTAACCGGAGAAGCCAGCCCCTACTACATCTGTCACCCCCAAGTTCCCCAGCGAATTTATTATTTATGTCCCCAAGTTAAAATAATCGCGCTGCTGAGAAACCCCGTAGAGCGGGCAATTTCCCACTATTATTACTATATCAAAATAGGCTACGAATCTCTCTCATTAGAAGAGGCGATCGCCGCCGAGCCCGAAAGACTCAAAGGCGAAATAGAAAAACTCCTAGCCAACCCAAACTACTACAGTTACGAACACCAACACCACAGCTATCTAACCCGCGGCATTTACGCCGATCAACTCCCAGCCTGGATGAAACTTTTTCCCAAATCACAACTTTTAATCCTCAAAAGCGAAGACTTGTATAGCCACCCATCGGAAATCCTCAACACCGTCCTCGAATTTTTAGACTTACCGCCCCACCAACTACAAACCTACGAAAAGTACAACGCCACCCAATATCCCCCCATCAGCGAGACAGTATACGAGCAATTGAGAGCATATTTTCGATCGCACAACCAAAGACTAGCCGAATTGTGCGATCGAGATTTCGGGTGGGATTAATAATGTCATTCGTGTCAACAATCGCCTAAAAACCTTTGTGTCTCTCGTTTATAGCCAAGACCATATCCCCCTCGCATCCCCCCTAAAAAGACCATTTGGACACGGCACCCTGTCCTCCAACCCAATCGCGCGATCGAATATCCGTAGTGTGCAATAGTTAAAGATTTGTGAGGTACATAGTTGCCAAGAGAGCGCTCTTTCATAGATATTAAGAGCGCCCAAGCGCAACTACGTACCTTTTTTGTGCCAGTTGCGCTCAGGACTAAAATATTAAGCAGCGGCCGTAGCATTTGCTTCCAGAGGCTCGATTTCCTCCGGCGTAGCGTGACGGCGCGGATCGTCAAAGCTGCGTGCCGCTAGCCAGTTAGAATTTTGCGCCGCCTCGCAACCAATCACGTAAAGCGAAGATTCGTTAAAAGCAGCCCAGAGAGCATCACAAGCCTGTTTATCCATCAGTGAATCGGCAATCGGGCGATCGTGAATCAGAGCAAATAAATCAAACTCATTTCGTTTTGGATTCCACTGATATTGCAAAGTAGGAGCATAACCCATTTCGATCAATTGTGCGATCGCGCGATCGGGCGTATATCCGTCCAAATGCACCCGATTGAGATAGATAGACACTTGGACATACTCATCTCTGGCAGGTAGCAGTCGGTAATTCGAGTTAGTCATCATTATTTGTCTCCGTGCAGTAGTAATAAGAACGGCCTGCAATATCGGGGCGTTTTTCAGCCTTCATTTTATGCTCAGCACATCGTCGCTTAGCATAAAGGTCTTTTTCAATTTCAGTCTCGCCAGGGGCATAAAAAGGACGTTGAGGAAGCAGTTCGGCTTCTAAATCCTCCCAAGATTTCTCTGGGTTGTCTGAATCTCTCAGCATTTGTCCCTCGCGGTTTGCTCGAGGATGCCATTTATTCGATATAGTCGATCGGTCATCAGTCTGTTTCCTCAGTTTTGGCGCTCGTCTTGACACGCTGGGGCTTTGGCTCTAAAACGGGTTCGTTTTCCTGTAACCAAGTTTCGATGTACTCCAACAGAACCTCATTCATGCTGAGGCTACGCATGGCGCAAGATGCTTTGAACTTGGCTCTTGTCTCTTCAGGTAGATAGATTTTTACAGACACAGTTTTACTTGTACTCAAAGTTTCCATATCGCTATATCGATTTGTCTATGTGTCTAGCCTGACACACAGGCGCGCGATCGGATAGGGTCGCTTGTCGATATAAGGACTTATCGGCTTGTCCCTATATCGATATAATAACAGACATAGCCAAAAAACGACAACCGCGCCGAGTTAAACGGCATTGCCGTTTCCGTACATTTTGCAAAAAATAACTTGACATCCCCCTCTCCCTGTGCTAGCTTGTCGAATAGTATTGTGTTTAATCCACAAATCGCAGCACTTCAGCTATGTTCACAGCCAGCAGCTATTTTTATTTTTGGTACAGCCAAGTTCGCCCGGAGTGAATTGGCAATTCACTGTGAACATCCGGGCGAACCGCAGATTAACACCTGCGGTTTTGTTTTTTCTACTTCTTTCCCCAACAACCAATCGAGTACAAGCGAAAACAGCAATGACATTATTCAGTAACTGGTACTACAGCTTTTATTTTTGGCCCAACAAAAGTTCTGGGTAAATTGTCGCGCTGTCTTTTCGCACGAACCCGGAACTCTTAAAAGTTCCGGGTTTTTTGTTCTCAACCACCAACTTAAAATTCCAGGAGAATTCCCCCATGTTAGAAGCCAAACTCGTAACCAAATCTCATCCAGAACACCAAACAATTGTCAAACTCTCAGAAACAGTCTCAGTCGGCGGCGAAGAATTATTAATCATCGGCGGCCCCTGTACCGTGGAAAGTCCCGCACAAATGGAAACAGTCGCCCGCCAACTATCCGCCGCCTCCGTGCAAGCTTTGCGGGGCGGAGTCTACAAACCTCGCACATCTCCCTATGCTTTCCAAGGGATGGGAATTGAGGGACTCGAAATTTTAGCCGATGTCAGCCGGCGTTACCGTTTGCCCGTCGTGACAGAGGTAATGTCGATCGCCCAAATCGAGCCAGTTGTCACCTATGCTGATATGCTGCAACTAGGCAGTCGGAATATGCAAAACTTCGAGTTACTAAAGGCGATCGGTCAAGCCGGAAAACCAGTCCTGCTAAAACGCGGCTTGTCAGCCACAATCGAAGAATTTGTGATGGCCGCCGAATACATTCTCAGTCACGGAAATCCTCATGTAGTTCTCTGCGAAAGAGGCATCCGCAGCTTCGACAATTACACCCGGAATGTATTAGATTTAGGTGCAGTCGTAGCGCTGAAACAGTTAACTCATTTGCCAGTAATTGTAGACCCTTCTCACGCCGTCGGCAAGCGAGAATTAGTCGCACCACTAGCCAAAGCAGCGGTTGCTTGCGGTGCAGACGGATTGATTATTGAGTGTCACCCGCAACCGGAAAAATCGGTTTCTGACGCGCGGCAAGCTCTTTCTTTGGCAGATATGGTTGATTTAGTTGTTAGTTTGCGGCCTGTAGCCGCGGCCGTTGGGCGGTGCATACCCGAGATTAATGTACCTTCAGAGGTATTAAGTTTGAAGTGATATTGGTAGGAAATAATCTATAACTTTTAACGTCAAACTCTACAGTCGGTTTTAACCGAATTGAGCTTTGAGGCAGGGGGCTTAAACCCCTGCCTCAATCGGGAACAGCGCGTGTTTCACGAATTTAGATTAAAATAAAAAATAATACTGTCATCTACGAAAATTTGCTTAATTATGGCAATACTACTTAACGTTCCCTCGATCGTCTGCTCCGGCTGCGGTGATACAATTACCAAAGCCATCAAAACTGTTGACTCCGAAGCTACTGTCAATGTGGATGTCGCAGCTAAGACTGTTACAGTAGAAGCTCAAGCTTCTGAAGAGTCAATTACACAGGCTGTTGTTGCTACGGGTCACACCGTCCAAGATTGATATTGAGTTTGGTGAGGGCGGGTTTACAAGATTATTGGTCTTAGGCTGAAATTATTGGTAAAAGCCGCCCCTACACAATTTTAAATCCATTATCAATGCCCAATGCCCAATGCCCAAAAGCTTATTCTGCTTCGTCTAAGTGTTCGGCGACTGCTTGGTAAAGTTCAAAAACGTGGCGATCAAGTAAACTATAAAAAACTTGTCTCCCAACCTTGCGGTAACTTACCAACCGCATCGCCCGCAATGCCCGCAACTGGTGCGATACTGCTGACTCGCTCATACTCAACGCCGCAGCTAAGTCACACACGCACAGTTCTTGTTTTGCCAAAACCGACAGCAGTCGCAGGCGATTCGCATCTCCCAAAAGACTGAAAAACTCTGCCATCCGCTGAGCTTTTGCGGTGTTGAGAACTTGTGTTTGGATGTCCCCGGCCCGCAAACAGTCAACTAGGTGCGATGGATCGCACGTTGGTGTATCGTTTTGTTCGCGAGGCTGACTTATCGCTCCATTAACAGCAGAGTTGGGTGACATCTTTTCCCGCCTGGTTTTAATTCTCATTTTCATTTTAGTGCGATCGGCAAACCTTTTGTAACAAAACTTTTACATTCCCTTGACTAATGTCTGAATATGTGTTCAGATATTAGTAGAGACAAACAACCCCACCAGGAGAATTTAAAATGACTACCGCCACCCAAACAAAATGTGCCTGTCCTTCATGCTCGTGCGTTGTCAGCCCCAGTGAAGCCATTGAAAAAGACGGCAAAACATACTGTTCCAGTGCTTGCGCTGACGGCCACCCCAACGGCACTGGCTGCGGCCACACCGGCTGCGAATGCCACAAATAAATATTTGGCTGCAAAATAGATTAATCAACCATTCTAAAATCTATCGAAAGGGAGATGCGAACAGCGCATTTCCCATTTTTTGCGTTTTTAGGTTAAAGAAAAGTTAACATAAAGCTAAATTAAGGTTAAAATTGCATTAATAGACTCAATACAGAGCGAAAAAGCACAATTGCTACTTACGCCATACAATAGAAGCAAGTTAGCGCCGCGATACTGAGTACCAATAGTGCTATTAAAAACAGAGACCGAACCAAAAGTTGAATACCAAAAGTTTAATTAGGAGGGGGCAATGAAAGAGCGGGAAGATTTTTTACATCCTCGCAATCGCTACTACGGTGATTTCACGCCAGAAAACTTGGCGTTTAATGCCAACTTGCAGGAGTTTGCTCAGAAAATAACTTATATTTGCTCGCTGGAAACCGGGGGAAAAATTAGCGCTGAGAAAGCCTATAAAGATATTAAGGCGCTTTGGAAAGACTTAAAATCCTCTAAAAAGCAATTGGGAATTGGTCAAAAACCCCCCAGTACCGAGGAGAAAAATTCACCTTAAAGTCATCGCTGCAAACGCAGCGTTTGCAATCGAAAACCCCTGCGATTGGGAGCGCTGCGTTTTGCTGTGTACCCCGCAAATGTAAGGTGCTTGCTAGGCGCACTTTAGAAATTCTATGGTTTGGGATTTGGTGAAGTTTCTCCTGCAAAGGAAGTACAATTGCCACCGAGGCCAGAAATAATCGCGCAAGTATTAGTTTTCAGCATTCCCTGATATGTATCAGCACCGGTGCCGAGGCCGCCTAACTCGTCGCTGTAAAGTTCCTTGTCGGAAATTTCGACATTTGCCTCCCTCGCCACAGTCTCCATCAACTTCGGATTAGTTGTAGTTTCGGCAAAAATTGTCGGAACTCCTGCGGCCTTAATTTCTGAGGACAATTCGGCAATTCTTGCTGCTGTGGGCTGTTCCTCTGTTGTCACACCCTGCAAAGCTCCAGCAATCTCCAAACCGTAAGCATCGGCATAGTAACTCAGAGCATCGTGAGTTGTGACTAACTTCCGTTTTTGGGCGGGAATAGTCGCAATCTGAGCTTTTATCCAAGTATCTATTTTTTGCAACTCATCTGTTAAGCTTGCCGCATTGTTTGTATAAAGTTGAGCATTGGTGGGGGAAACTTTGATCAATTCATCCCGAATTGTTTTTACCATACGGATGCCATTTTGAGGGTTATGCCAAACGTGAGGGTCAGGGACTTTTTCGCCTTCTGCATGGGATTGGTTTGCCGTTTTCTCTTCGCCGTGTTCGTGCTCGTCTTTGCCTATCAGGGGTTTGGGAACTGCGAGTTCGTGTACGGCGATTTTGCGTGCGGAATTACTGCTGGATTGAATTAATTTAATGATGCTGGGTTCGTGGTTGTAGCCGCCGTATAAAATCAGATTTGCTGTTTCAATCGCTTTGCGGTCTTCCGGCTTGGTTTGATAGGCGTGGGGATCGTCTCCCGGCTTGATTAGACAGGTGGTGTCGATCGAACTTTGAGCGATTTCTTTAGTTAGGTCGCAGATAACGCCTGTCGTGGCGACGACTTTGGGCAAGTTGGCGACGGGACTGGCTTGAGTTTGAGTTGTGGCGGGACTCTCTGGCGCCCGGCTTGCGTTCTGTCCTCCACTGCACCCAACCAGCCCGCAGCCAATTGCCAAAACAGCCGCGCCCCACAATCTGCCAGTTTTTCCAGCCCAGTTCGTTAACATTTTCACCTTTGGAACGATAATCGTTATTGCTTTTTCGAGTTATCCTATTCTAGTAGCTACGAACAAGAATCGTTCTCAAAATCTCTAATTATGCTAGAAGTGCAAGACTTGGCTGTCAATTATCGCGGAATTGCGGCCCTCAACAGCGTGAATTTCCAGTTAGATCCCGGACAATTAACCGGTGTGTTCGGCCCCAACGGCGCAGGGAAAAGCACGATGGTGAAAGCGATGCTGGGATTGATCCCGGCCTGTCGGGGTTTGGTGAAATATCAGGGGCGACTGCTGAAGGAACAGTTGTCGCGGGTGGCTTATGTGCCGCAGCGATCGCAAATTGACTGGGATTATCCGATTACGGTGTGGAATGCGGTGATGATGGCGCGAACCGTCCAGACTGGTTGGTTTCGATCGCCCTCGAAGCAGTCGCAAGAATTGGTGAAAGCTGCTTTGCTGCGGGTGGGAATGTGGGATTTGCGCGCTCGGCAAATTGGCGAACTGTCTGGCGGGCAGCAGCAGCGGATTTTCTTAGCAAGGTCGATCGCGCAACAAGCCGATTTATTCTTTTTCGACGAGCCTTTTAACGCGATCGACAAAGCAACCGAAGAGATTATTTTCGATATTTTTGCCGAATTGAAATCAGAAAATAAAACATTGCTAGTAATCAGCCACGATTTAGGCAAAACTTTAAAACAGTACGACAATTTATTGTTGCTAAATAAGCATTTAATTGCAACTGGTTCCTGCCGGGAAGTCCTCACGGCAGCCAATATTCAAAAAGCCTATGGATACGATTTAAGTTTAGTTTCAGCGTAAGCAAAAAAAAAATATCTTTAAAATTGATTGTGACACGGGCGTCCCGCCTGTGCAGTTGATTGTGGCACGGGCGTCCCGCCTGTGCAGTTGATTGTGGCACGGGCGTCCCGCCTGTGCAGTTGATTGTAGTTGAAAAACCTATTATTGACCTAATTCAATGTTAAACCTACTAATTGAGCCACTACAGTTCGAGTTCATGCGAAATGCGATCGCCGTCGGCATTTTGCTAGGAATTCTCTGCGCCGTTGTCGGTTCCTACTTAATTGTACAGCAAATGGGAATGATGGTTGACATGATTGCCCATTCGGTATTAGCAGGATTGCCGGTGGCTTTTTCTTTAGGTTTCAATATTTCGATTGGCGCGTTTATATCGGGAATTATCAGCGCTGTGATTATGGCGTGGATTCAATCACAATCTCGTTTAAAAATTGATGCTGTAATGGCATTAATTTTATCTACATTCTTAGCAATTAGCGTCACGCTGATTAGCCTGTTGCGGACAACCAAATTAGATTTAGACGGTTTTCTGTTCGGGAATATCTTGTCAGTTGCACCTGCTGACGTGCAGCAGACTTTGGTCATAACTTTGATTATTTTGGTAGGGGTTAAACTCCTTTACAAAGAATTGCTCTTTTATACTTTTGACCCGCTGGGGGCGCAAGCGTCCGGTTTGCCTGTAAACTGGATTTATTTGGGGATGATTTCGGCGATTACCCTGACGATTGTTGCGAGTTTGCAAACTGTGGGTGCGCTGTTAGTAATTTCTCTGTTAATCGGGCCGGGAATAACCGCGTATTTGTTGGTAAAGGAGCTACATTTAATGATGGGATTAGGAGCCATCATTGGGAGTACAGCTAGCGTGACTGGTATGTACCTCAGCTATTATTTGAATATGCCATCTGGAGCGGCAATTGTATTAGTTGTTTTTGGGTTATTTTTAGTGGCTTTGCTGTTGAGTCCCAGTCAAGGAATTTTGACAAGAAAGAGAGGATAACAGTCCTGGACGCACTCTATCTGTTGTGCGATTGCGAGGTCGAGTTTACCTTCGTTCCACATTTGGTAGAACGGGTGTTTCAGCAGGTGGTTTTGGTCGAGAATACTGTGGAGTTGTTCGAGAAATTGCTGTTGAGTGACAATTGTCGATCGCCTTTGAGGATAGTGCAGCCACTAAAATGTTATTGTAATCTAGCATTTTGTCAAGACCAAGTTTTCAATTTTTATGTTGTGGTCAAACTGGTGCGATCGCTGTGCGAACTTAAGGCCCCCCGAACCCTTTGCTGCCCATAGATTGTGACCAAACCAGCAATTCACCTCCACAGCCGCCCGCGACCAGAAACTGACCTTCGGGATGCCATGCGAGACAGGAAAAACCGCCCTCTGCACCTTCTAGAATTTGCAGCAATTGTTCTGCTTCGTCCCACAAACAAACTTGACCGTCTGCGGCTGCGGAAGCTAATAAAAATGTGTTAGGTTGAAACGCGATCGCATTTACCACTTTTTCATGAACTTCTAACCCCCAAGAATCCCAACCGACACTTTCATCAGCGTGTTTTTCCCACACCGAAATGCCTTCCGAACTCGCAGCAGCTAACAAAGGCGCACCCAAGGAATTAGTTTTATCCGACCAAGCTAACTGCCGAACTTTCCCCGGAAAACCCTGCATTACCCAGGGTTCAAAATTGCCCCATTCATTAACAATTAGAGTATTGTCCATATTGCCGCAAGCTAAAAATTCCCCTTGTGGCGACCAAGAAACTGCACCTGTTGCGGAGGGTACTGATAAAATTTCCGGGTCTTCGTCCCAGTCTTCGCCATGCCAAACTTTGACACCTTGATAGCCACTAACTGCCAGATATTGAACCATAGGATGCCATGCTAAATCGAAGATAGATGATGAGTCGAAATTCAGCGTTACTTCAACAACATTATCCTCAGCATTCCATACTTGAACGTAGCGGCCCATACTGAATGCTAACTGGTTGCAGTTGGGACTCCAAGCTAACTTGTCAACCCAGACGCGCTGGTTATCCAAATCAGCAATTAATTCCCCAGAATTAACGCGCCAAATTCGGACTTTTCCATCTTGTCCGCCAGCAGCTAGGAATTGACTGTCGCGGGAAAAAGACAAGCAATCGGCTGATTTACCCGTGGCACTTTGTAGCGTTTGCAAGGACAATTCATTAACTGCCCCTACTTTCGCCAGCATCACTTCGCCGGCAGCAGAACAGACTCCTAAAGTTGTGCCATCCGGCGACCAAGTAACAGCAGTTACGTAGTCAGACAGCATTGCTTCGGCATGAAATTCCAGGGTTTGTTCACTTTTATTTGTCTTTTTGTTACCCATATTTATTGAATCAGAGATGTTGCACTATTGTTAAGAACGGGCAAGATGCCCGTTCCACAAGAGATGAATTTTATTCTTGTGGAACAGGCATCTTGCCTGTTCCTAAAAGACTTATTGAAAATGCTTCAAGATGTCAGTTAAACCAAGCACTTACGAAAATCCTCTCGCAATTGATTTTCGTTTAAGTTGCGACCGATGAATACAAGCTCGTTTTTCGGAGTTTCGGTAGCTTTCCAAGGTCTATCTGGTCTGCCATCAAACACCATGTGTACTCCTTGGAAAACAAATCGCTTGTTGTCTCCGGCGACATTCAAAATGCCTTTAGTCCGAAAGATATTCGGGCCTTGAGTTCGCAACAATTCCTCAATCCAATCGCTAAATTTGTTGCCGTCAATGGCGCCGGATTCTACTATTGCTACTGAGGTAACAGTTTCGTCGTGTTCGTGAGTGTGTTCGCCCAAAAAGTCGGGTTCGATTTCTAATGCCCGGTTCAAATCAAATGCTTTGACGCCCAACAAAGCATTCATTTCTAATTCAGCGTTGCGGGTGCGGTAAATTTTAGCCATTGCATTCATGGCGCGAATTCGCTTTTCTAATTCTGCCAATTCTTCTTCTGTCACTAAATCAGTTTTGTTGAGCAAAACTACATCAGCGAAGGCAATTTGTTCTTGAGCTTCGTCTGCGTCCCAGTGCTGCCAGATGTGCTTGGCATCGACGACGGTGACAACTGCATCTAGCAGTAATTTGTCCCGCATATCTTCGTCTACAAAAAATGTCTGAATTACGGGTGCGGGGTCGGCTAAACCTGTGGTTTCGATGACTATGTGATCGAATTTGTCGCGCCGCTTCATTAAGTTACCGATAATCCGAATTAAATCGCCTCGGACTGTACAGCAAATGCAGCCGTTGTTCATCTCAAAAATTTCTTCATCGGCATCAATTATTAGTTGGTTGTCGATACCTACTTCGCCGAATTCGTTGACGATGACTGCAACTTTTTTGCCGTGTTCCTGTGTTAAAATGCGGTTCAGTAGCGTAGTTTTGCCTGCGCCAAGATAACCCGTGAGAACGGTAACAGGAACTGATTCGATCGCCCCAGCAGTCACCATACTTTACCTCGATTATTGTACAATGATAACCATTATCGCTATTGTACACCAGGCAAGCTGGCAGCAGCAACATATTAAATAATGTTAATAAATTGTTGGTGAGAGCTTGTAGGGGCGACTTTTACCAATAATATTTGCTGCCATTCAAAATATCGATAAACCCGCCCCTCTCAGAGGACAATTAGTTGTTAATCATAGCTGCAATTCGATCGCGATCTAACTCTCGACCGATCAGCACTAATTTGGTTTGGCGGAGTTCCGAAGGTTGCCAAGGGCGATCGTAAAAATATTCTATGCGCGAGCCCACACCTTGCAACACCATCCTCATCGGTTTCTTGGGAACCGCCACAAACCCTTTAATCCGATAGATTTCCTCCTGCTGCATCAAGGATTGCAGTTTTTTCACCAATGCTTCAGGTTCAAATTCGCGATCGGCAATAAAGAAAGTCGAGTTGATATCATCATCGTGCTCGTGTTCTTCCTCAGTGTCGTGGTGACTCGGGCGAGACTCCAAATCATCCTCAACCGCCGCATTAAATCCCATTAGCACATCAGGGTTAATTTCGCCACCTTTGCAGGGAACAATTTTCACACTCGGACGCAACTCTTGTTGCAACCAGCTTTGGACTTTCTGGTGAGTTTCAGCATCTACGCGATCGACCTTCGTTAAAAGTACCATATCGGCACAGGCTAACTGGTCTTCAAACAATTCCTCGATCGGAGTTTCGTGATCTAAACTAGAATCAGCCTGTCGCTGTGCCATCAAAGCATCAATATCACCAACAAAAGTACCGCTAGCAACAGCTTCGCAATCGACAACAGCAACAACACCGTCCACTGTAGCACCGGTGCGAATTTCCGGCCAGCGAAAAGCTTGAATCAAAGGTTTAGGAAGTGCGAGGCCAGAAGTCTCAATTAAAATACAATCAATTTGTTCTCTGCGCTTCAACAATTCCTGCATAGTCGGCAAGAATTCCTCTTGAACAGTGCAGCAAAGACAACCATTTGTTAGTTCTACAATGTTGCTGCTGACATTTTCTTCTTCCTCGCAAACTTGGCAATCGCGCAGCAATTCTCCGTCAATACCGATTTCGCCAAATTCGTTAACCAGAACAGCAATCCGGCGACCTTGATTATTTTGCAATAAGTGGCGAATTAAGGTAGTTTTGCCGCTACCGAGAAAACCAGTGATGACAGTAACAGGAATTTTGTGCATTGATAGTTTTATGCTTATTTGGTGATGGGATATCTCGTTCCGAGGCTCTGCCTGGGAATACTAATCTAGAGGCTCTGCCTCGCTGGAATAAAGGAGCGCTTTTAATACGAGGCAGAGCCTCTGCGTATGCGTTACCAGGCAAAGCCTAGGAACGATAAGGAAAAAACTAAAGTCCTTACTACAAAGCTATCTAATTTGGTAGTGGTGGAATCTTTGCTAAAACACCTTTTTTCAGAGCTTGAGGACGCTCAGACCAAGGCAACAAACCGTCCGGTTTAGCATAGTATTGACCCGCGCATTCGAGTACCGCCTCGACGCTTTCCGACTCATTTGCTGGTAAATCGCCAAACAGATAAGTGTACTTTCCAACAGCAGCAAAAGACACCGCACAAGAGTGACTGCAAGCACTCATGCACTCAACCTCTTGAATCTCAAACTTATCAAAAAACTCCCAATCTTTAGCGAGTTTCGACAAATTTTCCATAAATTGTTGACCGCCGCTTTTACCTTCGCGCTTGCCGTTTTTCCAAACACTAGCGCAAGCAGTGCAAACAAATAGACTGTGCTTTGTGCGTACAGCCGTGTTAATTCCATCCATCATCCGTACCTCGCAGATGCGTTCAAAAGTGAGTTAGATATCGGCGGGCATTCTGACTTGAGAAACCACAACGGTTTCATTACAGTTGCGGGACAGCGCCGGACTTGCACCGAACTTTCCCCGTTTCCTCTAACGGCTGCTCCCCGCTAGAACCGATCGCGAAATCACATCATACCGCACTTGCCGCCTTTTTGTAAAAAAGTTATGTTGGTAATCTCGATCCATCAAAAAAAAAATAACTCTTTGTGGAACAGGCATCTTGCCTGTTGCCGACAGGATAGAAACCCACCCAAAAAAATAACTCTTTGTGGAACAGGCATCTTGCCTGTTGCCGACAGGATAGAAACCCATCCAAAAAAAATTCACTGTTTGTGTAACAGGCATCTTGCCTGTTAATGACGGGCTAGAAGCCCCTCCCACAAGAACATTACTACAAACTATATGAACGCCTTCCCCGATTTTTCCACTCACGGCTATCAGATTGAAAAAGAACTCGGACACAACAGTCTCGGCGGCAGAGTTACATACTTAGCGAAAAATACGAATACTCAAAAATTAGTTGTAATTAAGCAATTTCAATTCGCTCAATTAGGTGCTAGCTGGACAGAATACGAAGCTTACGAACAAGAAATTAAAGTTTTGCAAAATCTGGATTTTCCGGGCATTCCCCGCTATCTCGCTTCTTTTCAAACTGACAGCGGTTTCTGCATGGTGCAGGAATACAAAAATGCCGAATCTGCGGTCATGCGGACTTTTTCCCCGCCGGATATCAAGCAAATTGCGATCGCAACTTTAGAGATTTTAGTTGACCTGCAATCTCAGAAACCGCCGATTATTCACCGCGACATTAAGCCAGAAAACTTGTTAATAGATGACGAACTAAATGTTTATTTAGTAGACTTCGGTTTTGCTCGGCTAGGAGGGGGAAATATCGTGGCTAGCAGCGTCGTAAAAGGCACGATGGGGTTCATGCCACCGGAACAAATGTTCAACCGAGAATTAACAAAAGCATCCGACCTTTACGGCTTGGGCATAACGCTGATTTCTTTGTTAACTGGGACAAAATCTGCGGATGTCGGCAACTTGATCGATGCTAATTATAGCATTCATTATCGGCATTTAGTACCGCCGTTGCAGCAGGGTTGGATGAACTGGCTGGAAAGGATGGTAGCACCGAGACTGCAAGACCGATACAAGTCAGCGGCTGATGCTTTAGCCGTTCTGGAATCTCTGGATGTTACCCGCTTGCCGAAAGTCAGAAGTAATCGCGATCGCCTGGAATTAACCGCTACAGAATTGGGAGAAACAATAACAGAAATAATCGAAATTAGCAACCCAATTCCAGATACAATGCTTGCGGGCAGATGGGAAGTGACCGCGCATCCGAACGACCCGCCACACACACCTTACGACCACCCTTGGATATCGTTTGAGCCGCAGAAATTTGAGAGCAATAATGTTGCTTGCAAAATCCTAGTTGATACCAAACAATTGCTAGCCAGTCAAGCTTATGAGCGCTATATAATCTTGCATACTAATTCCGAACCTGATACTTATAAACTCAAAATCCAAGTCACAACAGGTCCCCTCCCCCTACCCGAACTAACTACTTTATTGTCTAAGGGCAACTTGATTTTTATCTGCTGCTTTGTCTTATTCGGCTTTCTCTTTAATAGGGGCGATGCCTATGACATTGCTTTCGGTATTATTATGAGCTTAGTCTATGGATTTGCCGTTGCTGAAATCACACTCTTAGCAGAATCACATGGAAATAAAAAAACTTGGGTAGGAGGATTATTGGGCTCGCTAATAGGATTAATTTTATTATATTTTTTTGTTAAGTCTGGTTTTATTGAAGTTATTGGTAATTTCCCCCAGTCGAACAATACAATTCTATCAATTGCTGCCTCGATCGGGATGGTAATTGCGCCGATATTCTTTAGTTTATGTGGAGCTGCACTTGGAAGTATGATGAATAGGGCTTTGGCTATGACTATTGCTATTATCGGGCAATTTTTATTATTTGCATTGCTTATTCTCGGGGCAATGATCGAGGATTCCTGGGCAGCATTTTTTGCAGCATTTTTTATTTTGCTAACCAATTTGTGTTGCATGATAGTTTATACGATTTTTCATAATCGGATTGACGAGCAGACTACCCTGAGAAGAATTATTAACATAGAGCGCAACAAAAAAGATTTTCTAGTTGCCGGATTTTGTACTAGCTTGGCAGTAGCATTTCGACTGTTTTTAAACGTTGTCGCTCAGCGAGAATGGGTTGAACCAATGGAAATAGTAGCTGTAGGAGGAGCGACAATCGCCTCTTTAGCTGTCACTGCTATTCCATTACTTGAGATGATTGTTTTTAAGCCGAATAGAATCCTTGCTAATTATCGCAAATTACAAGCAAGTTTAATTAAACCTTAAATAATTGCTCGCTTGTTTTGCTGATTTTTTGAGGACTGAAGTCCGAAAAATCTAACCTTTTTGTAACTGAAGTTGTGATTGCGAAGCTATGAATGATTTTCCTGATTTTTCCAACTACGGCTATCAAGTAACTCGCGAACTCGGACACAACCGCGCGGGTGGTAGAGTTACTTATCTCGCTACTGAAATTAATACTCAACGTTCCGTCGTTGTCAAACAATTTCAATTTGCCCAGACTGGTGCTAATTGGGCGGAATATCAAGCTTATGAAAAAGAAATTCAGATTTTGCGGGCACTCGATAACCCCAACATTCCCCGTTATTTAGATTCTTTCCAAACTGCATCGGGTTTCTGCATGGTACAGGAATACAAAAATGCTAATTCCCTCGCAACTTTGCCGCAGCAAACACCGCAAAAAACCAAGCAAATTGCTATCTCTGTCTTAGAAATACTCAAATACCTGCAAAACCGGGTGCCGCCAGTTATCCACCGAGATTTAAAGCCGGAAAATATCTTGGTGGACGATCGCCTCAATGTCAGCCTTGTCGATTTCGGATTTGCTAGAATCGGCGGGGGAGAAGTGGCGGCCAGCAGCGTTGTTAAAGGCACTTTGGGCTTTATGCCGCCAGAACAAATGTTCAACCGCCAGCTAACAGTCGCATCCGATTTATACAGTCTTGGCGCCACGCTAATTTGCTTGCTAATCGGCATCAATTCTACCGAAATTGGCAGCTTGATGGACGACACGGGGCGGATTAATTTTAAACATCGCTTACCGCAGCTAACTCCACAATTTCTTGAATGGCTGCAAAAAATGGTGCAACCTAATTTCAAACACCGCTATGCTTCCGCAGATGCAGCCCTCAATGATTTAATTCCCCTGAAGGTAGTTCGCCAGCGCAATAAGTCAAAACTTGCGTTGATGTCAGTCGGATTATTGACAGCAAGTGCTGCTATTTTTCTCCCGTTTATTTTGAAATATCCTGAACTTCAACAAGTAGTTAAATCCCAACCAGAAACCAGCCAACAAAATTTAAAACCTGTGACTCAAGTGATGTTAACTAGCGAACTAAAATCCCAACAAATTATAGATTTTGTGTCTTTAAAAAAACAGCAGAAAGTCTATTTTGCTGTCAGTGTCACTAACTTGTCAAAGGGAGAATATGAAGGTATTTGTAGGGTATTTGACTCTCAAGGAAAATTGGCAGCCCAGGGTATATCTCGTTTAAGAACAACCGCAGATCGACTAAATACTTGGTGCGGGTACAATTTTACAAAGGATGCCAAGCCTGGGAATTGGAAGTTTAAATTTTATTTAGACAATCAAAGAATGGCGCAAAATAGTTTAAAGGTATTACCTTAAAATATGTGTACCGGGCGGGCAGTGAATTTCTGTGCCGTCAAAAGTGGGCTGCGTCGGATTGCTTCGATAGCCCTCCTTTTGCGGCTCGCTTTGGCAGATGGCTGAAATAGTTGTTAGTTGATTGCTAACATCTTTTTGGAAAGCAAATACTGCTCCTATGTATACTGCACCGTAGTCTTTTTCCTCTTCCATAGAGTAATCCAGAGGTATAGCAATCGCGATCGCGGTTTCAAATTGTGCTGGTTCGCGCTTATTCTCCAACGTTTGAACTGGCTTCATTAATGATGACTGAATTTGACGCCTATAGTTATCTCTGCCGCCATCTTGTAGACCCAACCCTTCCAGGGAATCACTAAATTTGTTATTTTTTGCATAGTAATCTTCCTGCGCTTTATTGATCGAAGCCATATCTGATTCTGCTGCCCAAGATTTGCCACTACTTAAGATTTTAATAGTGTTAAGTTGGAAATTGTAAAAAGATGCTAGTAGGCCAGCCATAAAACCGCTGTAAATTACAGTCCGTACCAGCACACTGGATACTAAAAATCTGATTTTTTTACTTATTTTATCGATATCTGTGGACATTTTTTTAACTGTCATAAAGTAAATTTGCCAAGCTTGTAGGGTGCGCCACAAGCACCCTACAGATTACAAATTATGCAGTTTCGTGCTGTTTGTGCCATGCGGGATGCCACAGCAATTCAGCAGTCGATCGCTTCTCGACCATTTCAGGAGTAATCATACAGTTAGCCACATCCTTGCGAGAAGGCAACTCGTACATCACATCCAGCATTAACTCTTCTAAAATGCTGCGGAGAGCTCTGGCGCCAGTTTTGCGGCGGTAGGCCTCCTGGGCGATCGCCCGTAGCGCTTCCGGCTGGAATTCCAATTCCACGCTGTCCATCTTCAACAGCTTTTGATACTGCTTCACCAGCGCATTCCGGGGCTCGGTCAATATCTGCATCAAAGCTGCTTCATCCAGCGGCGAAATCACCGTCACCACCGGAATCCGCCCTACAAACTCAGGAATCAAACCAAACTTGACTAAATCGTCTGGCTGTACCTGCTGCAAAATATCAGCGGCCCGCTTATCCTTCGCCGGCAAAGTTGAGTTGCTGTCGCTTTCTGTTGGCTGAATAAAGCCCAAGGATTTTTTACCCAAACGCTGTTCAACTATTTTTTCCAAACCGACAAAAGCACCGCCACAAATAAATAGAATTTTGCTAGTGTCAACTTGAATAAAATCTTGGTAAGGATGTTTGCGGCCGCCTTGCGGGGGCACGTTAACCACTGTTCCTTCCAACATTTTTAGCAGCGCTTGCTGCACTCCTTCTCCCGATACATCCCTGGTGATGGAAGTGTTTTCGCTTTTGCGAGCAATCTTGTCAATTTCATCAATATAAATAATGCCCCGCTGCGCCGCTTCGACATCAAAATCGGACATTTGCAACAGCCGCAGCAAGATATTTTCTACATCGTCGCCCACATATCCAGCTTCTGTCAGCGTCGTCGCATCCGCTACAGCAAACGGAACTTCGAGCATTTGCGCCAAACTTTGCGCTAACAAAGTTTTGCCACAACCTGTGGGCCCGACTAGCAGGATGTTGGATTTTTGCAGTTCTACATCGCTGTCAGGGGAAGACTTGTCGCTATCTTTAGCTTGGTCAACGCTCAAGCGCTTGTAGTGGTTGTAAACTGCTACAGAAAGGACTTTTTTTGCTGAATGCTGGCCAATGACGTGGTTGTCTAAATGCTGCTTAATCTCTGTTGGTTTCGGAATCTGAGCTAAAACGATTTTCGATTTATTCGATCGACCCGGGCGCCGCGTTCCTTGTCCCTGAGACTCTCGCACCTCTGATTGGGGAATCTGTTGACCAATTGTTTTACTGGAGTCAAAGAACTCCTCCTCTAAAATTTCATTGCACAGTTCCACGCATTCATCGCAAATGTAGACGCCGGGCCCAGCGATTAACTTGCGGACGTACTCTTGCGACTTGCCGCAAAACGAGCATCTGAGATGGGAGTCATATTTTGACATATTTGCCTCTTACTTTACGGTTGCGGTTGCTTGTTTCGACTGGGGAAGTTGCCGCGGGAGCGACCTTAGCTTTGCCCTAGAAGGGTTTCCCGATCGGATACCCAAGCCAGTCAAGCTTCGCGATCTCTATTTCTAAGTTAACACTTTTGAGGCTTCAGTCATTAGTCATGAGTCATTCGAGCAAATTTGAATTTTTATTTTTCATTTGAAAGTAAAGCGGCCCGGGCTTACCATTTTTTGTATTCCAAAAACTTTCCCGACATAATTATTTTCACTCGATCGCCTTTTGGGTCTGCTTCTTTCTCGACATCCATAGTAAAGTCGATCGCGCTCATAATCCCGTCACCAAATTTTTCGTGAATCACTGCTTTGAGTGGCATTCCGTAAACCTGGATAATTTCATAGAAACGATAAATCAGGGGGTCAACCGGAACCGAGTCCTCCAAAGAACCTTTTAAGGCAGGTTCACAGAGAACCGCAGCCGTCTCGCTATCTAGTCCCAAAGCCGAGACAATTTTCTCGGCTTCATCTTCTGATGCGGTAGCTTGACGGTAAATAACCGCCGCAATCCAAACTTCGTCGCGCCCCAAAACTTTTTCCAAATCTGCAAAACTAATTCCCTTAGCTTTTTTAGCCGCCAAAAGCTTTTCTGTAATTCCTGAAATTGCCATTAAATATTCTCCCCTTCACTTCAGTGTCAGATGTGCAATATGTCTCACATTTTGGTGATTTTGTCAATACTAAGTTGAGAATAAAAATCGAATTAATAGCTCGGAACTTCAGCAAAAGCTGCTCTCGTCAACTCACAACTCATACAATTTGAGATGTGAAATTTGAGATGTTAGATTGGCAATGACTGATGACTATCAGGGTTTGGAGCTAGTCAACAGTTGCATTATTTTTTCCAACTGGTATCACAACTGATAAATCCTAAAATAACTCATAACTGCCCTGCGGCAATGGTACAGTTGGCAGTATATGTAATAAAAGTTACACGCGCAAAGGCCTTCGGCATTCGGCAAACTGCTGAGTCTCGATCGTGCTAGCGTGAAGCTCAATCCTCGCTCACGCAACCAAAACCCCTTTACCACTCAAAACCGGCAACTGACAAAAGTATGGAGATTCAGACCAAAGATTACACGATCCAGTACGATCGCGCTACGCAAACAGTCACCTGTAGCGGGTCGTTCCGACTCAGCCAGGTGGAAGAATACGCACCGATCGTCGATCTGCTCAACGAAGTGGCTGACTCCTGCCCAAACACGGTTACTCTAGACCTGCGAAAGCTAGAATTTTTAAATAGTTCTGGAATTAATATTGTCTCAAAATTTGTGATCAAAGTGCGCCAGCAAAAAAATATTCAAATCGCCATCAAAGGTTCTAAACAGATCCCCTGGCAGATAAAATCGCTGAAAAACTTGCAGCGGCTGATGCCTTCCTTGCACTTAGAATTGGAATAATAGCGAAAAAGGTAAAGATGAATCCCCGGCTAAGCCCGAGAACCAGGATGAGGGTGGCTGAAGTTAATCGGAATAAGTCATAGTTAAACTAGCACAAAACCGTAAAAAACTTCAGAACCGACTAAAAATTACCAATTTTCATTGCTATGCAGGAAGAACCATCGACAGAACAGCTACTTTTCGACGTTCAGCGGCTGAGTGCGGAACTTGAAAACTTGAAGCGCGAAAAGGTTGACCTAGAACTTTTGCTGGAGACTACCACCGAACATTCAGATACGATGGAAGCTCACTTGCTGAGCAAAGCTGAGTTGGCGCTGCGTTCAAGCGAAGAGCAGTTTCGGGCGATCGCCGCGGCAACTCCCGTGCCGATATTAGTTTCTCGCCTCTGTGACGGCTTAATTATGTATGCGAACGCTCAATTGGCTTCTCTCCTGAACATACCCCTAGAAAAATTGATCGGCTGCAGCACTCCAGACTTTTACTTAAACCCCGCCGATCGCCCAAAGGTACTTGAGGCACTTGCTAAAAACGGATACCTCCAAAACTACGAACTCCACTGCAAAAAATCAGACGGCACCGCTTTCTGGGCGATGATCTCGGTTCAGTCGCTGGTGTTTAACGGCCAGCAGACGGCATTGTGCGCCTTGTACGACCTCACCCAGCGCAAGGAAGCAGAACAAACCCTCCAAGAGAGCGAAAAGCGGCTCCGCCGCCAGAGTTTGGCTTTGTTGCAGCTAGGTCGGCAGAGGACTCTCAACAGCGGTGCGCTGAATGTGGGAATTCGCGAAATTACCGAGGCTGCCGCCCGGACTTTGGATGTGGAAAAAGTCAGCGTCTGGCTTTACAACCATGGAAGATTTGGAACTCGCTACCCGAGCGATCCCCAGCTAAATTTTACCGAGAGAGTGCTCGCCCAGAACCAAACAGAGCCACTCGATACAGAGGCCGCTGCCTCAGAGCAACACGAGGGGGTGAATCATTCTAAGTTTAAAATGCCCAACCTCAAATTAGTTTGTCTCGACTTGTACGATCGCACCCAGGAGAATCATTTGAGCCGGGAGTCCATATCGGCAAGCGATTTAAATTTATCAAGTTTAGATGTTGAAGGCGACGCACCGGGCGAAAATTTGCGATCGGACAATGCTTTAGAACCTACGACAAAGACTCAAAAATCTCTACAAACAGATTTGTCCCACTCATATTCGGTAGCCGAACATTCCGCTGTGCTGCCAAATTCCAGCCAGCCCAATTCATCCATATTAAATGTAGCAATTAGGCTCGGCGGGCAGATCGTGGGCATCCTCTCTCTCGAACATATCGGCGCGCCCCGCCAGTGGGCTCTGGAGGAGCGCACCTTTGCTGATTCTTTGGCAAATTTGGTAGCGCTGGCGATCGAAGGATTTGAGCGCCAGCGGGCTCAGGAAGCACTCTCCAAAGCCAAAGCGCAGCTAGAAATGACCGTCGATCAGCGCACCGCTCAACTCACCGCCGCCAATAAACTGCTCCGCATCGAAATTGCCGAGCGCAAAAGAGCCGAAATAGCTTTGCAAGAAGCCTTACACAAAGCGGAAGCAGCTTCGAGAGCTAAAAGCACTTTTTTAGCCAATATGAGCCACGAGCTGCGGACACCGCTCAACGCGATTATCGGTTACAGCGAAATGCTACAAGAAGAAGCACGGGAATCGGGACTCGAAGACATCATTCCCGATACCCAAAAAATTTATAACGCAGGCAAACATTTGCTGACTTTAATTAACGATATTCTAGACCTTTCTAAGATAGAAGCCGGTCGGATGGAGCTTTATTTAGAAAAATTTGACCTCAGTAATTTAATAGAAGAAGTCGTTGCAACTTTGCACCCTTTGGTAGAAAAAAATCACAATCAATTGCAAGTTTATTGCTGTGAAAATTTGGGAGTGATGTATGCAGATTTGACTAAAGTCCGGCAAATTCTGTTTAATTTGCTATCCAATGCCCTGAAGTTTACCGAAGGTGGAACGGTGCTGTTGAGCGCGACTCGCGAACCAGCAGGCGGCAGCGATTGGGTTTATTTGCAGGTATCTGATACGGGGATTGGAATGTCGGCAGAACAGCAGCAGGGTTTGTTTGAACCTTTTATTCAAGGGGACGCTTCCACTACTCGCAAGTACGGCGGCACAGGTTTAGGATTGGCCATTAGTCGCTTGTTTTGCCAGATGATGGGAGGCGATATCACTGTTGAGAGTCAGTTGGATGTTGGCTCTACTTTTACGGTTCATTTAAAGGCAAAAGTTGATATTAGTTAAAAGCAAGTTGGGCAACTAGCAATCTAGGGGATTTAAGGGATTTAACGGGTGGGGGTTTTGCCAGCAATTGTGTACCGGATTTAACGGATTTAACGCATGGCAAAAGAGGGAATAATTTCCCAATTACCCATTCCCCCCCTTACCAATTAGCCATTACCAATTACCCATGCGCTTTTTAATTGTGACACCGATCGCGATCGACCTCTGTTGTCGATCACACAGTAGCATTTTTTTTCAGCCTAGAATAGCTATATTATCCCAAAATTGTCCTGCAGGCACGATCGGGCGCCTCGCTGCATTTACAAATCCCACCTCAACCTAGTTAAGGGGGTGGGGGGTTGCTTCCAGAAGGGCAATTTGGTAAAAGTAATGCTATGGTCGCGAAGCAGTAGAAGGCAAAAGTTAACAGGAAATCAGGAAGTTTCAAAAGTCTCTGGACGCAGAAACACAATTCTGCTTTTTACCTTCATACTGCTTCTACTGGCGAGATAGCACTGCTGCTGAAAGCAATTCACAATTTCTCAGAATCAAAGGAGTGCATCTACATGATTAAACCTTGCAGTCAACCGCTAAACATAAACCCTTTTACTTGTTATCGCGATCCGGCTACAGGCAGGTGGACTACTGTAGTTACAAGTGTTTCAAACACTTGCGAAACAGACTCTAGTTTAAAAGCAGAAGCCGAAGGCGAAAACGAAGGTAAAGCAGAAACGATCCTTTCTGCTCCGCCTGCTGTCTCGGTGTCGAAAAAAGTCCTTTCTTTCTCCGTGCCTCAGTTTAAACACCGTGCCAAAAAATCTGCTGTTAGTGTCAGCAGGTAGCTATCGCAGGGGTCTAATCTAGTTTCCACGGTTAGTCCCCGACGATCGCAAAATAAAAAAAACGAACTTATCCATAGCCTAAACTGCCAAAAAGCGATATACTGGCAGCAAACTTTCTCCTTCAATATCCGTGAAGTATTTGCTCGATCGCTGCCTCCACTTTGTATGGACAGACCGACCAATTCGCCAGCGGGGAACAGTCATAATTGCTATTCCCATGATTTTTCTGTTTGCTTCGCTGCTAGCAATTGCAAGCCTCCGGCAGATTACCCTACAGATAAGAGAGCGAGCAGATACTAATAGGGCAATACTTCAGGAAACTAACCGCTTGTTAACCCTCGTGGTGGATGCGGAAACGGGCATTCGAGGTTACGGCTTGACGAAGCGCCGCACATTTCTCTCACCCTACTTAGAAGCCAAGAAGAGTTTGCCTCCGCTGCTGGCTGAACTCAAGGTTATGGTTCAAGAAAATAAACTGCAAGCTCAGCGATTTGAAGATATAAAAAAAAGTACCGAACAGCATATAAATTTCTTGCAAAACACTTTGAATAAGCTCGACAGTTCGGCAACAAGCGTGCAGTCGCCGGAAATAATTGAGGTGTTTACTCAAGGCAAATTGAGGAGGGATAACCTGCGCGCAAAAATTAATGTGTTTGCTAATGCCGGCGAGGCCTACCAGAAAGCTCTAGATCAGCAAAGACGGGATTTGATAGATTTCACTAATTTTGTGCAAGTTGCGGGTTTGCTTTCCGGCTGTTTGGGTGCAGGGGCTTCCTGGTATTTATTTGATAGTTTAGAGAAGGAATTGAGGAAGCGGGAAGCTGGTCTGGAAGAAAGTAAAAGTCGCATTCAAGCTGTGGTAGACAATGCGGCTGACGGGATTATAACTTTGGACGCACGGGGAAATATTGAGTCTTTTAATAGGGCAGCAGAAAAGATTTTTGGCGAGAAAGCCGAGCGAATAATTGGCTCTAACCTGCGGCGCCTGATAGCTCAACCGCTTCCGCACTGCAGCGTAGGGGATTATTCGATCGAATATTTTGTGTTACATCCAAACAGTACGCTGAAGACTTACCAGCAAGAAACAGTTGGACTTCGCCACGACGGAACTAAGTTTCCGATGGAGTTAGCTATCAGCGAAATGCGTCTGGCAAATCAACACTTATTTATTGCGATTTGCCGCGATGCCAGAGGACGAAAACAAGCCGAGGAAACTCTGCGAAAGCAAGCACAAATTCTGGATTTGGCAAACGATACGATCGCGGTACTAGACTTGAACGGGGCGATTTCTTATTGGAATTCGGGGGCAAAGTGGCTTTACGGCTGGCGGAAGTCGCAAGCAATAGGAAAAAATATTCACAAGCTTTTACAAACAGAATGGACTCAACCTTTTGAGGTAATACAAAAAGTATTTTTCGAGAAGGGTTCTTGGCAAGGAGAATTGGTGCGAACCAAGAAAGACGGCACAAAAATAACGGTGGCAAGCCGATGGACTTTGCAGCATGACGAGCAAGATCAACCGGTGGCTATTTTGGAAATCAGCAACGATATTAGCGATCGCAAACGCTCAGAAATTGCTTTAGCCGAAAGCGCGCAGCGGTTTCGCGCTACTTTTGAACAGGCGGCAGTCGGCATGGTTCAAGCGAGTGTGGAAGGCAAATTTCTGTTAGTCAATCAAAAACTTTGCGAAATTTTGGGCTACAGCCGCCAAGAATTGCTGGAGAAAAGATTTCAGGATATTACTTGGCCGGGAGATTTGGCAAGCGAACTGGAACTTTTGCGCCAATTGTTAGCAGCAGAAATTGAAAATTTCTCTCTGGAAAAGCGCTACATCCGCAAAGACGGAGAGTTGGTGTGGGCAAACTTAACGGTTTCGCTGCTGCGAGAACAAGATGGCAGCCAATTTTTGATGGGTGTGGTAGAAGATATTAGAGATCGGAAACAAGCTGAGGAATCGCTGCGGTTGCGCGCTCAAGAATTGAGGTGGACGGCGCAAAATCTGGCTCAAACGACGAATGTTTTGAAAAAGCGGAATCAAGAATTAGACCAGTTTGCTTATGTAGTTTCTCACGATTTGAAAGCGCCGCTGAGGGCGATCGCAAATCTCAGCAGTTGGATAGAAGAAGACCTCAGCGAGTCGATGACAGAGGATACTCTGCACCAAATGAACCTGCTGCGCGGCAGAGTTCACCGCATGGAAGGTTTGATCGAGGGACTGCTGCAATATTCCCGCGTCGGACGGATTCAAGTGCCTTCAGAAATGGTAAATGTTGAGAAGTTATTAGCAGAAATTATTGATTCGTTGGCGCCGCCGTCTGAATTTGAGGTGAAAGTTGAACCGGGAATGCCAACTTTTGTGACCGAAAAATTGCCGCTACAGCAGGTTTTTTCTAATTTAATTAGCAACGCAATTAAGCACAACCGAGCTGAATCGGGTTATGTAAAAATATCGGTTAAAGAGTTAGATGATTTTTACGAGTTTTCTGTAGAGGATGACGGGCCGGGAATTGCTCCTCAATATCACGATAAAGTTTTTGTAATTTTTCAGACCTTGGAAGCTCGCGATAAAGTTGAAAATACTGGCATTGGTTTGTCGCTCGTGAAAAAAATTGTCGAAGGTCAAGGGGGCAGTATTTCCCTAGAATCTGCTGAAGGTGAGGGAGCAACTTTTCGGTTTACTTGGCCGAAGCAACCTATTAGCCAAGATGGAAAATAAAACAACTTTAAAGGTAGGATGTTTGCGGATCGCCCCGCTCCAAAGAGTAAATGTAGGGTGCACCCGGACTGCCAAGAACCAGATAGCGACTGTTTAAACTGCATCACAACGGATTTCGATGATAAATCCATCAGGATCGTAAAAGTAAATGCCGCGTCCTGTAGCGCGAGTGACGGGGCCGCTATCGATCGCAATTTGATTTGACTTTAGCACTTCCAGAGCGCGATCGAACAAATCCGGATCTATATCGAAGGCTAAGTGGTTGGCGCGGGTAAAAGCTTTCTCCGGGTCTGGGTTTGGCGGTTCTAAGTCGGGCTGCCAAAATAAGTCAATAACAGTGCCGTCAGGGGTAACGAAATTCGCGACTTTACCAGCGGCTACCATTTCTGTTAAAGTTGCGGGAATTTCTGCACCTGTTAGTTGGTGCAGACCGAGAATTGTACCGTAGAAGTGGCGGGAAGCTTTCATGTCGCGCACGTTTAAAGCGATATGGTGAACGCGGCGCAAATTCCCCGGCGCGAGGGCAATTTTGACGTTGTTTTCGGTAGTTTGCATGATTGTCAATTGCGAATGTTCAAATTAAATCTAGTTGGATTTATTCAGATCCTCTGCTGTAAAATAAGCATTTTAAGTGGGTAGTGAGGACTGGAACCCTCAGATTTATATGAGGACTTCAGCCCTCGCTACAAAGACTTTTATTCAGACCGTGCGATCGCACATCATATCGATTACTATTATTTTTCTTTAGGAAACGAGCCCACGCCTACAAATAGCATTGCCAGACCACCTGCCAGAATTGCGAAGGCAAGTAAACCTACCACTAAATCTAATCCCGATGTATTTTCCATTAAATTAAACCGTTCTCCAATTAAATACAATTATCGGTATTTGTTCATTGTTGAGTGCTTGCACACAATGGGGAAGATCGCAAGAAAAGAATTAGCTCTTAACTTCTTAGAAAAAAAGCCTATTAATTTCTTCCGTCTTCCCTAAACATCCATCCCTTAAATCCGTTAAATTCTTTACACTGCTTATTTGCCGAACTTCTTATTTTGCCAATTCTCGATCGATAGCAGCGATCAGTTCGGGCGAATCGGGGCCAACACTGCTGCGGAATCTAGCAACCACTTCACCCTGTTTGCTAACTAAGAATTTCTCAAAATTCCAGGAAACCTCACCCTTGGGATCGACTGCATTCGTAAGCTTAGCGTACAGCGGGTGCTGTTGAGTGCCTTTAGCGCGTACTTTGTCAAATAATTCAAAGGTGACGCCGTATTTTGTAGTACAAAAATTGACGATTTCTGGATTACTTCCGGGTTCTTGACCTCCGAAGTCGTTACAGGGAAATCCTAAAACACGGAGTCCAGCCCCGCTGTACTTCTGGCTCAATTCTTCGAGCCCTTTGTATTGAGGTGTATAACCACATTTGGAAGCTACATTAACTATCAAGAGTACGTGACCAGCGTACTCTCCTAGCTGCTTGTCTTCGCCTGCGATCGTTTTTACTTTAATGTCGGAGATTGTGCTGGGCATTTTCAAATACTTTTAAATTTGACCACCACAATTTTACCGCAATTGGCTACAATTTTGTCTAGAGGTCGATCGCTAAAAATTTCAATATCCCGGTCGGGGCGGGTTGACCGAGCTCGCGCTTATATTATAGATATAGGTGAACCCGCCCCTACCAAAATTACGGTTAATTTACCGAACACGATCTTAGTAGAAGGCGGTGAACTTTCTCCCCAGCACGACTCGCCACAGTCCGCTCTTAGATTTAAGTTTGTCGCTAATAGCTAAAATCTACACCGAAAAGGACGAATATTTTAACTCTCTGAGTGGTGTTCCGTCATCCATTTTTGGTAAGTATCCTCAAGTTGCTTGTCTTCCAGAACGAGTTCTAGGCGGACTTTGACGCAACCGTGACGGGGTTGAGAGGCGATCGAATTTAAGATCTTGCTAGCTTTGTGGACAGAGGTAAATTCAGCCTTAACTGTCGGTTCTTGGCGATCGCTCTTAATCTCCGTCAAATCTATACCGGTGATGTTTCCCTCACCTAAATCTATTTCTGCCAACACCTTCGGATCGTCGCCGACTTGTTCGACAATCAGCTTTTCCCACTGGATGGGTACTTGTACCATCCGAGTTTCAATTTCTTTACGCACTATGACTTCGCCGACTTTGCGCTTGCTGCGATTGATCACCAATCGTTCTTCTAGCAGGCGAATTACTTCTTGATCGACAATATCGAAGTTTTCCTCATCCTCATCTGTCTCCAAATTTGGATCTGTGAGCTCGGCATCTGTTAGATTTGACATATCTGTTGAGGGGTTGGTTAACTCACTGTTGCTAAATTCACTATGCGTTTCAGAGGCATTTTCTAAATACGGATGACCCCCATTTGCCGAAACTATCGGCAGCATATCGACTTGATCCGAATTAATAGTTACAAACAGCGACTTTTGGTGATAATCGACTTTTTTGAGCAGCTTAATACTTAATAAAAAAGTGCGGGGGTTTTCACTCCCTAACCCGGCTACCACAAAGTTTAACTGACCTTTAGGATCAAAATAGACATCTTTAACTTTGCCTACCAAGTGACCTTTGTTGTCTTTGACGGTAAAACTTTTTAGCTTAGTTCTGACTTTTTCAGGCACCCGGTTGAGACGGGTTATTGATTTTGCAGTTGCTATCTTTTCTGCTGATGCTTGACCGTTCATTTTTTAAACTTTCCTGCTTAGGGATTTTTATTATGAAGTGGTAAGGGGAAATTGGTAAAGGCGGGGAAAGTGCATCAACTTTGCCAAAACTAGACAAGTGTTGTGCCCCCGCCCCCGCTCACATAGGAATTGCGCGATCGCTACCAATCAAATCAAACCTGCACGCTGACAGAATTATGTCATTAAGGCGCAATTCCTCTGCAATACCTGTTGCGGTTGGTTTAGATCCTTGGATTTTTATTATCTACAACCGCAGTTCCATCGGTCTTAACGTCTAATTCTTCACGACGCAAGGTTTCTTCGCCCTCAACAGTGGTGCGAACAACTTCTTTTCTGACGTTGACTTCTTCCCGGACGAAAGCTTCCTTGTGAATGTCGGCCGTTTCTTCGTAGACTTCCATACGTGCAACTTCCCCTGCTTGGAAGTCAGCTTCACCGACTGAAACTACTCGACCCGCTTCTACCGGGGTTACTCGATCGATTACGACTCGTTCTTTTTCAATGGGGACTGAAGCTCGCGCTGTTTCAGTTTCCACGCGCTTGCCAACTGCTACTTCGCCTGTTTTTGCGCGGTGTTTGTTGGCAATCAAGCGTTCTTCATAAAGCTTGAGATTTTGGTGCTGCTGTTCGTTGGTTTCGTACAGGGGGCGGTCCATATCGTAGTTGTAGCTGCTGCGATCGTAGCTAGCCGCAGTTGCAGTGCTTGGAGCGGCAGTTTCTTGATTGCGGTAGACGCCTCTTACCTGTTCTTCGCGATCGTAATCTACTGCTTCTAAATCATTGTAAGCCGGCAATTGTTCTGCTTGAGCTTTGTTGCGAAGGCCTGTGGCGTGGACGCGGCGGGCTCCGTAGTCGAAGCGAGCCGAACCGATTGGCAACAATACTTTTTTGCCAAAAATCCAAATACCGGTATCAATTACCAGATAGCGGAAACGACCAGTGTCATCAACCAAAGCGTCATAAACGGTGCCTACTTTTTCATCAGAGTCGCCAGCATAAACATCAAATCCCTTGATGTCGTCTCCAGCAAAGATTTCTTCCTGATAGTTAGGATAAAATTCTGCTAATCTTTGAAGTGCCATGTCTTTCTTCCTCTTTGCTCTACTTACATAAATAGTAGAAATTAATTCGTTCAGTTCCCTCTCCCTAAAGTCAGAAGTGTATAATTTAGGTTGTTTAATACTATAGGAATACTACGGTATCTCTTCTTCTGTGCTAGCGCGCTCAGCTATTTTAAAGATTGTAAAACTATACAATCATCAATCTTATAACAAGTATTAAAACTCAAAGCCAACCGTAGGGACACGGCATTGCTGTGTCCTACTCCCCCTGCCGGAGACTCCTTTGCGGTGTACCTACTGTTAATAATTGTTAACTAAATGGTGAAAAATAAAAATTACATAGTAATACCCAAATATTAAGCCCCTCATCTTGCAGGAGAGGGGCTTGCGGAAAGCTAGAAATTTTAAGTTCAGGGTTGATTGAATTCAGTTCTAATAGCTTCTATCCGACTGCGGTTAACTCCCATATCCGACTCTCCCAGACGCGAAGCCGATCGCACATGGATAACTTTTGCTTCATCATCTACCAAAAATTCAACGTCATCAACAAACCCCATTAAAGCACTGGTGAACTCCGCATAGAGGTAATTATCAGTTGCCGTGATAATTTTAGTTTTTCCATAGGACTCGATCGCCCCTTTGAGCTTTACCATCGCTTCACTCTGGGACGAAGTGTATGCCAAAGGCTCAATTTTGTGTTCGGCATCTTGACTGAAGCTGCTGACGCAGTTGGGGGAACTCGGGCACGCTGCGAGTTTTCCTGACTGAATCCCGATATTGGCAGGTCTTGTTCCAGCAAACATTGTTTTTTCTCCTGGTATAGCGATAAAAGTCGCGATCGACAGTACCGCTACAGCTAGCAGTGATATTAAAATAACCAGGACTTTTTTCCATGCTGTCGGCGATTTTGTTTCAAATGTTTGCAAAGGATTAGCCCTCCTGAAAGTATAAGTGCGGTCTAGTTTTCATATTAATTTAAATTAACATCAAAAAATTAAAAAGATTTGTTTTGTTCTTCAATTAACCAGTAAGTCAGCATTTTTCCTTTACCTTTAATCGGGATATGACCCCGTTCTTCCAAAACAAACTGCTCTTTCAAACGCTCGTAAGTCGCCGCCGTTACTTGAATTTTACCAGGCAATCCGTTAGATTCCATGCGTGAAGCAACATTAACAGTATCCCCCCACAAATCGTAGCTAAATTTACTAATCCCAATAATTCCAGCCACCACCGAACCGCTGTCAATTCCGAGCCTCAATTGAAAATTTTCTCCCATTTTGGCATTAAACCTCCTCAAAGCTGCCTGCATCTCCAAAGCTAAAAGTGCGATCGCCTCAGAGTGATCCTCCCGCGGCGTCGGCAAACCCCCAACCACCATGTAAGCATCCCCAATCGTCTTAATCTTTTCCAACCCGTGCAATTCAGATAACCTATCGAACTCCGAGAAAATCCCGTTCAAAATTTCTACCAACTGCGTCGGACTTTTGTGAGCCGAAAACTCTGTAAAACCCACCAAATCAGCAAACAAGACGCTCACCTCATCAAAATGCTCCGCTATCAATTTTTGCTCTTTTTGCAAGCGATCCGCAATAGATTTCGGTAAAATATTCAGCAGCAATTTCTCGGTTTGTCCTTGCTGCACTTTCAGCGCTGCTTCAGCTTGTTTCCGCTGAATCAACGAACCTAGCTGCGTAGCAACCGCACTGACTAATTCCAACAAGCGCGGCTGACATTTCAGAACTTTTTCGCGATAGAAAATCAAAATAGCTAACACTTGGTTGTCCGCCACAATTGGCACCCCAAAAGCCGCTTTCAATCCCACACTAACCGCAATTTCCGCTCGTAAAAAAACTTCTTCCGGTGCAGTAGAAACATCCTCGATCCATTCAGACTGCTGCGACTGCCAAATCCTGCCTGGGAGTCCCACACCGGGAGCAAAAATCAACTGCCAACTTGTTTGTCGGAATTGGGCAAACCTCAAGTCGCTGACGTACCTGCCTGTAGCGCATTTTAAAAAGCCCTCACTGCAAGGAATCCAAGCTTCGCCCAGATTCCATTCAATAGTTTTGCAAATTAAACCTAAAATCACATCTATACCCGACTCAAAATCCTCAGATTTGCTAATAGCTTGAGTTGCCTGCAGCAGCAATCTTGTTTCCATTTCCACCTGGTGGCGTTCAGCGATTTCCTGGTGCAACTGGATATTTTGAGCTGTCAATTTTTGATTTTTTTCTTGCAATTGTATTTGCAATGAACGCACAGTAAGCTGATTGCTTACTCGCGCCAATACTTCTTTGACCTGAAAAGGTTTGGTGATATAATCTGCTCCGCCCACTTCAAAAGCTTTTGCTTTATTTATTCCTTCTTCTAGCGCGCTGAGAAAAATGATGGGAATTTCCCTAAATTGCGGTTGTAATTTTAATTTTTTACATAGTTCGTAGCCGTCAATATCCGGCATCATAATATCGAGTAAAATCAAATCTGGTGCGCTAGATTGAATGGCATCTAACGCCGAAAAACCATTAGTAACCGGTCGAACTTTATAGCCATTTTTTTGCAAAATTCTAATCAACAGACGCAGATTATCTGGCGTATCGTCAACTACTAAAATATCTGCTTGATAGTTTTCATTTTGTTCCGCCTTCATCTGCACGATCTGATTCCTCCGCCTCGGCAATTAAATTGAGAATTTTCTGGTAATCAAAATTATCGAGATGACCCTGGAGGATTTCCGCCAATTCAGGATGAGGCTCCCTTATTTCGTCGATTGTCCTGACAATTAACTCAAAATCAGCACTGCGGATTACCTGCTTCATGTTGTCTATCCATTCTGCGGGAAGTGTAGGTAAATAAGCAAGCGCAGCATTAGGGAGGCAGTCAGATAAATTATTTCGATCGCCTGTTGAGATAAAGTCCGTTGAGTTAGAGTAGACATACTTCACCCCCAAGTGTTTGCTGAGGGTATCAAATATATCTGTTTTGCGGAAAGGTTTGCTAATAAAATCGTCGCAGCCGACTAATAAAGCAAACGATCGCTTTCCTTCAATTGTACTAGCTGTCAAAGCAATAATCTTCGGGATCGGGGAGTCGGGATGGGAAATATCCATTTCCCCATTTCCTTGCTGCTCTTGCTCTCTCTGTTTGATTCTAGCCTTAATTTGTTTAGTAGCTTCGTAGCCGTCCATCACTGGCATTCGCACATCCATCAAAATTAAATGCGGATGCCAATTTTCCCACATTTCTATTGCTTCCTGGCCGTTAGTGGCTTGTTCCACCACGAAACCCAAAGGAGAAAGCATTTTGACTAAAAGTTGGCGGTTGTCTTCGCGATCTTCCACAATTAAAATCCGGTAGCACGGTTGATTGGATTCCAACCCACTAACTTGGCGGTTAAGTTGCGGATCTGGAAGCTCAGCAGCATAAACTGCACCGACTGGAATTTCAAATTTAAAAGTGGTACCGAGTTCTCGTTGACTTTCTACGACAATTTCTCCTCCCATCAGGCGGACAAATTGACGGCTGATCTTCAATCCTAAACCCGTACCTTTCTGATTTTTTTTACCGGAAGCTGTTTGCACAAAAGCCTTAAAAATATTGCCCAATTCTTCCGGACTAATGCCAACTCCTGTATCTTCAATTTCAAACAGAAGGAAAAAAGCCGACCCAGTTGAATCCTCAGCCTCATCCCTCCATGGAACCGTTGCAAAATCACTGCCAGTTCTCGAAAAATCCCGAATACTTCTGGTGGTATCAAAGCAAGCTGTGGGACTATCCAATAAATCCAGAGATGCCGATTTTTCTAACTTTATAACTCTTAAGATGATTTCGCCTGTTTCCGTAAACTTAATCGCATTACTCAGAAGATTAATCAGCACTTGCCGCAGTTTAATATCATCTGTTCGCACGTACTGAGGAACCTCAGCATCGCGGTGGAAACGCAACTGCAACTCTTGATTCTCTACCCGCAGTTGAAACATATCTTGCAAATCGTCAAGCAAGCGGTAGAGGTCGAAGCTTTTCGGGTTGAGCGTCATCTGCCCCGCTTCGATTTTTGACAAGTCTAAGACTTCATTGATCAAGGTCAGCAAGTGTTCGCCACTACGCCGAATAATTCTCATATTTTCTCGGTTTTCGACACTAAGATCCGGGCTGGGTTCCATGATTTGTGCAAAGCCGAGTATAGAATTGAGAGGGGTGCGTAACTCGTGGCTCATATTGGCCACAAAGGTGCTTTTAGCTTTGTTGGCTGCTTCAGCAGCTAATGCGGCTTGTTGCAGTTGTTCTGTGCGTTCGTCAATTTGGGCTTCTAAGGTGTGGTGATATTTTGCTAGTATTTTTTCGGCTTGTTTGCGATCGCTAATATCTTGAAAAGCTGCGATCGCATAAACAATATTTCCGCTAGCGTCAAAAATCGGCGTGGTATTGATCTCGATCGCAATTCTTTTGCCATCTTGACAGATTTCTACATCGTCAACCTTGACAGATTCTCCTTTCAGTGAGCGCAAAATCGGCAGATTATCCGGCGGGTACAGCTCATCAGTATTGGCAACATAAAGTTGATAAGTGGCAGCTAATTGTTCCGCAGTGCTTTCCGGGATAGTGTCTGCACCCAGCAAGTCCCGCGCTGCCTGGTTGAAATAGGCGATCGAGCCATCGGGATGATAAACAGATACCCCCACTGGCAAAGCTTCTAAAAATTGACTCAGGCGGCTTTCACTCGCAGACAGCGCCTCATTTACTAGCTTTAACTCCTCGTTTATTTCGTGGCGCTTATGAATTTCATCTGTTAACTTTTGATCTTGCAAATAACTGTGAACTGCTTCTACTACCGTTAATTTTAAGTCTTCATTTTGCCAAGGTTTAGGAATATAACGGTACAATTTAGCATACTTAATAGCATTACTCAGGGCTTCCAAATCTGCTTGCCCAGTTAACATAATGGTCAGCGTTTCCGGCGAGCTTTCGTGAATTCTTCTGAGCAGTTCATCCCCTTTAATATCCGGCATGATATAATCGGAAAGCACCAAAGCAATCTCGTATTCATCTGCCTGCAGATCGGCCAGCAACTCTAAAGCATCAGCCCCCCCTTCAGCGGTTTCAATTATACACCGATCGCCGATCGCCTTTTTCAGCTCAATCTTTAAACTCTTCAAAACGTCAGGTTCATCATCAATACAAACAATCACAGGTTTTTTCATAACTTAGCCACCCCAGATTTTATAGTCTCTATTAAGTCTTTGCTTTGCCAGGGTTTGTACAAACAACAGTATAAATCTGCTTCTTCTACTGCCCGCTGAACAGCCGCTGCATCCACTTGTCCAGTCAACATCACTTTAATAATTTTAGGATATTTTTGGTGAACTTTAATTAAAAGTTCGTCACCTTTAATTCCCGGCATCAGCCAGTCAGAAACAACCACAATCACCTGAGCTTTTTCTTGAAACTCCTCCAGTAAATCTAAAGCTTCCTCACCACTTTCAGCTAATTCATAAAAGTAATCATTTTTAAATTCCTTTTTAAGCTGCATCTTGAGAGTATTCAAGATATCCGGTTCATCATCAACACAAAGAATTATAGGCTTATTCATCTTTTCTTATCTGCTTAAATTTTAGTAGGTTTGCTAACATGACTTGCTTTTACATTATTGATTTCGGGCAAGGATTCAGGATATCTGTCCCCTATCTTATTTTAATAGGACTTCCGAAGATAAACCCGGTTTCTTGTAATAAATCTTGTATTTGTCCGCGAGACAGCGACGAGTGTCACCGGGAATCAGTTCCCTGCGGGTAAGTTTTGTTTAATAAATAGGCAGCGAGACTGTAAAAGTTGTCTGCCCCGGTAGAGAATCTACAGCAATTGTGCCTTCGTGTTTTTCCACAATTTTTCTCACAATATCCAATCCCAAACCGCTACCTTCGCCCGCAGCTTTAGTCGTAAAAAACGGCTGAAAAATTTTGGGAATAACTTCTGAGGGAATACCTTTGCCGTTATCAGTAAACTTAAGGAAAATAGTTGCCTCTTGTTGCCGAGTTTCAATCGTCAAAATACCTTTATAATCCATTGCTTGCAGGGCATTATGAACGAGATTAGTCCAAACTTGATTTAAGTCATCGGGATAGCACATAATTTGGGTTAAATCTCCATAGTTTTTAACTACTTCTATACCGTGTTTCAGTTGATTTTGATAAAGCGTTAACACAGTTTCAATGCCCTCGTGCAAGTCCGCCTGGACTTTTTCTAGTTTGCTATCAAAATGAGCGTAGGTTTTTAAGGCAAATACTACTTTCCCAGACTTTGCTGTTGCTCTTTGGATCAGACTAATACTTTTTTTAAAGCTGGCAAACTGGTAAGCACTATTTAAAACTACTTCCCAATCCGGGGATTTAAAAAGCGGCAAGAACTCTTCTATTTTTTCGTAGATTTCCATGTCAACTAAAGTATCCGCAATTTCTTCATAGTTTTCAACAGATTCTGCCATCAAATCCGCTGCCAACTGCTGCTTAAATTTCCGTTTTTCTCTGCTTGTGAATAAAACTTCTTGATGGGTAGCCCTGTACAGTAAAGCTAAAAAATAAGCTTTGCTTTCGTCAGAAAGTTGTTGATAAATTTCCGGAAATTTTTCTAAAAACTCGTCTGAAAAATTAGCTATATTATTAACAGAGGAACCTATAATGCCCAGGGGTGTATTGATTTCGTGGGCAATTCCAGCAATAAGTTGTCCCAAGGCGGCCATTTTTTCCGATTGAATCAAATGCTCTTGGGTGGCTTGCAGTTGGTGCAGCGCCGTTGCTAAATCTTGATTTTTCTCTTGCAAAGTTTGTTGCAGCGAACAAATTTTTAAATGAGTTTCTATCCGGGCTAAAACTTCTTCAACCTGAAACGGTTTTGTAATAAAGTCAACTCCGCCAACTGCAAAAGCTTTAACTTTATCCAGCACGTCATTGATCGCACTAATAAAAATAACAGGAATGTCTTTGGTAATTTCAGAAGCTTTGAGTTGCTGGCAAACTTGATAGCCGTCCATTTCCGGCATCATAATATCCAGCAGCACTAGATCTGGGGGTATTTTTTGAGCAGCAGACAATGCTAGCTTGCCATTGGGTACGGGGCGAACTTGATAGCCTTTTTCGCTCAAAATTCCGGTCAGCAGCCGCAGGTTTTCTGGCGTATCGTCCACTACTAAAATATTAGCTCGATTGGTTATAGGTAAAGTTGAAGTCATCGGGTATTTACTGTTTTTCGCTAATATCGATTAGGTTCAAAATTCTGTCATATTCAAAATTATTAATGCAATCTTGAAGTTTGGCCGCAAGAGAGGGATTGACAGTGCCGATTTGTGCGATCGAACTAGCGATCGCCTCCATGTCCACACTCAAAATACTTTGCTTGAATTGGGCCATCCAGTCTGGAGAAAGAGAGGCAAAAGCCTCCGGTGTCAGCACCTCCTGACTTGACTCCTCTACACCTGCGGCACTTACTGCGGTTGGATCTTCATAAATATAGCGTACTCCTAAATGTTTTCCCATTGCCGCAAAGATATCCTCCTCTCGGAACGGTTTCCGCATAAAATCATCGCAACCCGCCGAAAGAATCACCGCCCGTTCTTCCTCCAAAACGCTAGCAGTTAGGGCCACAATCGCCGTTGCTTGCCCGCCAGTTGTAGTTTTAATCTGTTTCGTTGCCTCATAGCCGTCCATGACAGGCATTCTCATGTCCATCCAAATCAGATGCGGTTCCCACTCCATAAAAATATCAACCGCTTCTTTACCGTTATTTGCTTCTCTCAACTCAAATCCGAGTGGACTGAGAAGTTTTACTAACAGTTGGCGATTCAAAGGTTTGTCGTCCACAATTAGCAAGCGATAACTCGGCTGATTCGGTGCGAGGGCAACAACTCGACGTTGAGTTTTTTTGCTTTCAATATCACTAGCTTCAACCAGATGAACTTGGATGTCAAACTGAAATAATGCACCCTTTCCGATGTCGCTGCTAACAGTAATTTCACCTCCCATTAATTGCACGAACTGGCGGCTAATAGCTAAACCTAAACCCGTTCCTTCCTGAGAATCTTTACCTGTTTTCGTCTGCACGAATGCTTCAAACAACTGATGGATTTCCTCAGCAGCAATGCCTGCACCAGTATCTTGAACTTCAAAATGCAGCCAGTAGCGATCGGGCAATTGGTCAGTGCTGTTTTTATGTATGTTCCGCCTTCCTCCTTTGACTTGCACCGACACTCCCCCTTCTGAGGTAAATTTAATTGCATTATTGAGCAAGTTAATTAAGACTTGCCGCAATTTAACTTCATCAGTACAAATGAAATGGGGAACTTCTGCGTCTGTGTCGAAGATTAGTTGCAAACCTTTTTGCTCAGCTTTGAGAGCAAACATATCTTCTAAATCGTCGATTAGTTGGTACAAATCGAAGCTTTTTTCATTAAGCGTTGTGCGTCCGGCTTCGATTTTTGACAAGTCTAAAACTTGGTTGATTAAAGCCAGTAAATGTTCGCCACTCCGCAGTATGATTCCGACATTTTCTTGATTTTCCTGAGACAAAGTTTGACTGCGGATCAGGACTTGAGCAAAGCCGATGATCGCGTTCAGAGGCGATCGCAATTCGTGGCTCATATTGGCGAGAAAACTACTCTTAGCTTTGTTTGCGGCTTCGGCCGCTTCTTTCGCCTGCTGCATTTTGATTTCCACTTGTTTGTTATCAGTAATGTCTTTAATAAAACCTTCGTAGTAAAGTAAATTTCCTGCTTCATTGCAGACAGCGCGACAATTTTCCGAAATCCAGATTATGCTGCCATCTTTGCGGTAAATTTCTGATTCAAAGTTTGATAGTATCCCGCACTCATTCATCAGCGCTGCAAATTCGTCGCGGCGGTTGGGTTTCACGTAAAGCTGGTTATTGAAATTCGGCTGTGCTGCTATTAAATCTGCAGGCGAGTCGTAACCGTAGATGTTAGCTAAAGCGGGGTTAGCGCTGATGTATTTCCCGTCAACAGCAGTTTGAAAAATTCCATTCAAAGCATTTTCATAAATGTTGCGGTACTTTTCTTCGGCTTCCCGGAGGGCTGTTTCTGCTTTTTGGCGATCGGTAATATCGCTAGACATCGACAAAAAACAAGCTTCTCCGTCAATATCGATGGTTTCTATAGACAGCAGTGCCGTTCTTTCTGTACCATTTTTATTGCGAAACCTCAGCTCATAATTGTGAATTGCTGTCTTGTCTTTTAACATTTGAATCATGCGGTCACGCTCTTTCAAACTCGCCCAAAAGTTGAGTTCAACCGCTGTTTTACCGATAATTTCTTTCTGGGTGTAGCCCATCATCCGGCAAAAACTATCATTAACTTCTAGGTGGCAACCGTCACGAATTCTTGTAATTGTAATCGCATTCGGACTCGAACGAAAAGCTTTAGAAAACTTTTCTTTTGCCTTAGCAAGATCTGCGGTGCGTTCTGCAACTTGCACTGCTAAATTTTGGTTATATGCCCTTAATAATTTCTCTGCTAGTTTCCGTTTCGTAATATCTTGAAAAGCGCACATTCCGTAAAGAATATTTCCTTGGGCGTCGTAAATAGGAGTTCCCCAAACTTGCAGGGGAACAGTTTTGTTATTCGAGGAGATTTCAATGTCATCAACAGTTACAGTTTTACCCTGCAAAGCATTTAAAATTGGATCGCGTTCCGCTGGGTAAATTTCCTGAGTTCCAGCTAAATAAACTCGGTATAATTGGCGCAATTTTTCGGCATCTGCTGCCACAATTCCTTGAGACAAAAGTTTCTTTCCTGTAGGGTTAATGTAGTGAGGTTGACCGTTTGGCTCTGCAATAAAAATGCCTAGCGGTACTGCATTGAGAAATTGTTTGACTCGGCTTTCGCTTTCTGAGAGGGAAGTAAATGAATGCTGCAATTGCTCTGCCATGCTGTTAAAAGCAGTGGCAAGTTCTCCGAGTTCATCTTCGCGATTCAGAGTGAGCTTTGTATCCCATTCATTTCGCGCCAAAGCTTTCGCCGCTGCATTCAATCTTAAAATCGGCTGAACTACCCATTTAGCAGTAAGAATCCCCAGGATTGTCGCCCCCATCAAAGCTGCAAGCGACAGTAAAAAAGTCGTGCGCGTGTTGAGGTTAATTTGCTCCATAAAGTCAGACTCGGGTACAACTACTACAATCAGCCAATCCAACCCTCGATCGTCTTTAAAAGGAGCTACCTGAATAAAATTTCGCTTGCGGTCAATATCAAAAGTAAGTTGTTGAGGATTATTGATTTTAGCTAAGCTATCGTAGGATTTATCTAAATGCTGTGCAGTTTGGCGAATTACCGGATTCTCGCTTTCTGAAGCTTTAATTCGCCTTGTTTCTTTACCTTCCACCACGAATTCTTGACTCGCCGTTGAAGTAGCAATTAACATCCCCGATCGCTCCATGACAAAAGTTTGTCCTGATTTGCCAATTTTGAGGCTAACGAGAAATTCTTTGATTCGAGAAAAGAGCAAATCGCTGCCAGCTACTCCTAACAATTTGCCAGAATCGTCGTAAATAGGCAAAGCAGCAGTAATTGCCAGTTCCCTAGTCAAAAAATCTGTATAAATTGGAGTCCAAATAGGTTTTTTTGCCGCCGCTGCTGCTATGTACCAAGGTCGAGTTCGCGGGTCGTAAATATTGGGCGAAATTTGCACTAATTGAACGCGGTTTCCCTGAGAGTCACCCGTATAGCGAGCTAATTTATTCCCAGTAGAGCTGTCGGCAGCAGATATCAGAATCCGTTCATTAGTGCGGATTGCTCCCGAATGTTCTCCATTTTCTTTACCTGTGTAAATGATGCTGATCGAATCAAAATATTGAATTTGTTCTAGGAAATGATGTTCTAGTTTTTGGTTGTCTTCTAGGTTCAACTGCCCCAATTTTATGCCTTGAACGTTCAGGTGATTGACAATGTGGGGAATTGACATATAATTTTCCATGCGGTCTTTGATGCGATCGCTAATTTCTCCCCGCAACTGAGCGGCAACCTCATTAACTGCCCGCTGACCGTTTTGAAAAGATAGCCAACCTACAACTCCTACCGTGCCGACAATTTGCACTAAAAAAGGAACCACGAGCACCGTTTGTAATGGAGCTTTGCCGATAAATTTTGTAGCCAAACGATTGAGGGGTTTAGGAAACATATTCATCCTAAGAGGAATTGGGCATTGGGCATTGGGCATTGGGCATTGGTAATTGTTGGGAGTTTTGAGTATAAATTATGTTCCCTTTGCCCTTCCTTTTCTCCTTATGCTGTAGTTTACTGACGACAGTACCCGTCGATCAATTTAACTCAATATAGCGTATTTATACTCAGAGCTTTTTCGTAACTACTGATACAGATAAGTGGGCGCGATCGACCTAAGTCGAAATCATCTGATCTATTGCACCATTCTCAATAAGTCTTGAACGGGCGGATTCTCCTGCCCAACCCCTACTCCCCACAAGAAAATGCACTTTTTGTGAAACAGACCGTCCAGCCTGTTAAGCGAGAATAACCTGTCGCGCATTTAATTTGTATATTTTGGGCGGGCGGGACGCCCACCCCACAAGACTTGGATTTTTTTTGACAGACAATTTAAAGGCAGAACAGCTTAGTGCAACATCTCAGTTTGAAGCAAGAGTAGCTACACAAGAACTCCGCCCAAAAACCTGCATTTACCTGCGATTCAACTCCATCCTTTCGCCGTAACGTAACAGCATATCCAAACTCTCCAAACGATTTTGCCAAGTTTGCACCTGATAGCTATTTTCGGCAGAATGCAGGCGCATCGAAGATTGAAATTGAGATTGAAAACCCCTTAACAATCTTTTAGCAGTTGCTAAACTTTCCGTAGAAGGATTTGCCGCCAATTTGCTCAAAGCTTGCGCCAATTCCTCCGATCGACTTTGCAAAACCTTCAGTTCAGATTCCGACACCCGCAACTGATTGTTAGCCAACAAAAAACTCCATTCCTGCTTGAGAGCAGTATACCGCGAAGCCGCCGCCGCAAACGGCTGTCGGTAAGGAATCGGCTCCGCAGCAGAAGTAGAACGCACTGGCGGGCCTTGAGTGCGGTTAAAAAATCCCTGCATCCCGCTGCTGATACTTTCCACGGCAAAAATAGCATAGCCCCCAGTCGGCAAATCGCGCAAAGCTTGAATTTGGTCGATCGCCACAACTTCCGGGAGAGTCAACAACTTAACCGCTGGAGAAATCAAAGCCGAACCCAGAATTTGTTCCTTTACCAACGGTTCGGTGATGCGCTGAAGTCGGTTCGTATCCAAAGCATAAGTCATCGGCACAATCAAATCTACAATGCCCTGACGAGCCCAAAGTTCCCAATTTTGCTGAATTTTGTAAATCCGCTGACTTTCCGGGTGCGGAAACACCGCCACCGACAGAATTGTGCGCGGATAATTCTGCCGCAAAAGCTGAGAAACTTCAGCTACAAAACTATTAATTTGATTAGTTTTAAACTCAACCCACTGCCGCCACAAACTGCCGTCCCTGGGCGAAATATTCACCGGATCTGCACCCGTCAACTGCCTAAATTGCTGCCTCGCCGCAATACCGTAACCGTAAGTAAAATTCGCATTGTCATCTTGAAAAGGATAGCGAATATAGTCTAATTGCACCCCATCTACTTTATAGTTGTTGGCAATTTCGCTGACAATTTGCAGCAAATAATTACGGGCCTCCGGGTTCGCAGGATCGAGATAAAATTTGCCATCATTAGGATTTTGGGTGCGTCCTTTATTGTCAATATTCGCCCACTGTGGATGAGCGGAAAGTACCGGCCCGGGATAAGAACTAGGCTGGCCGATTAAAGTATTGTGGCGCTTATTTCCTGTGGCAAAAACCCAAACCCAAGCGTGCAGTTCCATGCCTCGCTCGTGAGCTAATTTAACCGCAGATGCCAGCGGGTCCCAGCCAACTGTTAGGGGATTTTGTTGCGGTGCAACTTGACTGGGATAAATCGTATATCCGGCATTCAAAGTTTCAAAGAAAACGGTATTGATACCGGCGGCGGCGAGCCGATCGAACACTGCCGCCAAACCCTGTTCCGATCGCGCTGCGACGATCGTCCCGCGATCGAGCCAAACCGCCCGAATTTCCGCCCCAACGCGCTGTCCTTCCTTCGGGTAATTTTGCCACAGCAACTGCCGCGCTTCCACCCACTGCTTTCTAGCCTCCGCGTAGTTTTGCTCTTGCAGGAGTTGGTCAAAAGTTTGCAAAACCTGCCGCGCTTGGGCGATCGCCCCCGTCCTGCTCGCTTGCAGAATAGTCAAGCGACTGGCTGCCGGGCCGCCGCCCCCCTGTTCTGCAGCCACCAGTTGAGGGGTGGTAGCAGCATTGAGATTGATGGCGGTATTGCCTGAATTAGATGCTGTTAGGGCGCTTTCAAACCGGCCCAGGAGGTTAGTGAGTTCTTGGCGCATCAAGTACGCTTCAATGCTGACGATCGGCTTATTGGAATTTGCCTGCACGTCCAAACCGGGCGGCGCCGACTGATCCGAAGGGTCTGTAAAAGTTGCAGGTACTGGATCGGAAACCGAGCCAGAGGAAGAAAGTCGGCTCAGCGGGTTACTACGCGGCGAATTAGGGCTGTTTCTAGTAACTCTTGAGGGGGGAGTTGGCAGTGGGGTCGCGGCAGCGGTGGGCGGCGCAGAGGGCTGCGAAGCGATCGTGCCTCCCCAGCGGGCGATCGAGGCTTGCAGCCAAGCCTTATCTACATTTGCCGAACCGTCGCTACCCCAGCGCCAGCCGAGATAGGTAGCGCGATCTGTGGCGATGGCTGCGGAGGAACCGGAACTATCTTTCCAAGTAGCAATAGTTTGACTGTTCGCATCGGCCGGAATCAAGACACCGCCTTGGACTGAGGCATTTTTTTGTTCTGGTGGCATCCAACTGCTAGAAGTAGTGCAAGCCAAATCCCGACAGCGGCTGCGCGGTTGCGGGTTCGCCGGTTGGGTTAACGGAAAAGCCCAATAGGCCCCGAGGAGCGATCGCAAAGATTGGCGCACCAAGGCCGGGGAACTGCGGCCGACTGGGCCCGAAGCAATCAAGCGGCCGCCCTGTTTTGTCCAAGCTTCTAAAACTTTAATTTGCGCCGGACTCAAAGTTTCAATGTTTGGCAAAAACAGCACGTTAACGCCTGCTAAATCCGCCAAATTTTTGATTTCTTCCAAATTGATTGGTTTGTAAGCAATGCCGCTTTCCCAGAGGCGCGTGGTAATCTTTACCCAATCGGGAGAATTTTCGGAACTGCGAACAACGCCCAGAACTACTTCTGCGAAACTCGGAGAGGGAAATAAAATAAAGAGATTGAGTAATGTACTTGCTAGAGTGCCAATTAAGACTCTTTGCAAGAAAGTGAAAAAGCGAAATTTTTGAGCCTGAGAGCAGGCATCAGGCATTTGATCGGGCTTATTGATTTGTTGCATAAATATGAGAATTACCCACCACACCGCTAGAGAAAAATTCAATAACAATTAAGAGCGATCGATCCGCACCATACAATTTTCTATCCTGTTCTGCAACCTGAATCAGGAAAATGTGCGATCGATCGATTTTAGATTTTAGATTTTAGATTTTGGATTTTAGATTTAAATCTGGGTCTATTCCTCATGACTGTTGACTGTTGACTGTTGAGTGTGGACTGTTTGGACATTTGAACAATACCGATGCAACCGGAAACGATTTTAAATTAAAACCTGGGTGCATTTGGGTTGAAAAACCAAAAATACAATTTAGATGCCGGACAGCCAACAGCCAACAGCCAACACTCAACAGTCAACAATTTTCTAACTTGCAGCTTCATTCACGGGGAATCGATCGATTAACTGCATCGCCCGACAAGCATTTCTCCGCAAAGAATCTGAAACATGAGGAACGTGAGGAATCTGAGACAAGAAATCCAAAGTCCGGCGCAAAATCCGCACCACATCCCCTTCATCCAAACTCGTATGGCTAATCAGTTCCAGCCATTCAACGCCCAGAGCCCACTGTTCGACCAAAGTCACTAAATCCCGTTCCAGCCAAATCGGGATTGCAGCTTCATGACGGTACTGCACTTGAAACAACCGGCGGCGCAGGCCTTTTTGCAGATTGTCCAAAGGTGCCAAAACTTCTGGCGACAGCGAGTAGTGAGTCCAACTGTCCGGTCTGGAAACTTCTGTAACTAAGGCCGCACAAGCAGCAGCGAGGTGGTGGGGGTCGAGTTCGTCAAACTCCGCAGACATCAGGGACAAACCCAGCCACAGTTCGTTATCGCCGCGAATGGCGGCGCAAGCTTGGCCCAAGATTGTGGGCACCAACCTGTCGGAGGAGTCATTTCGGTTTCCAGTTGCCGAAACTACTCTTTCCAAGCAGCCAAAATTCAGCAAGATGTCGATTAAGTTGAGAAATTGCTCCCAGTAGCGAGCTCGTTGCTTTTCTAACTCTTGTTCGCTTTTGCGGATTTCTTTTTTCAATTCTTCCCGGCGGCGCTGGCGTTTGAGCAAAGTACCGGGATTGCCCCATACTAGAACCGGGTGAATTTCTAGCTGAGCTTCTAGGGCTGCGATTTTATGCTGTTGCTCGATCGCCTCCGGACTCGGTTCCGGTGTCGGCAATTGTGGGATCGATGCAGCAATTGAAGCAGTTTCTTCAGTTCCCAAGCGGCACTGGCCGAGTCTCAGGGGCATTTCCGACGGTGGGTTCAAGGTATCTGCAACGCTCAAGCGGGGTAATTCGGCGTGCAGGCTAGCGACATCGCTAATGGCGACGACATACCAGCGGTTATCTTTGCCCAAGCACACTAAATTTGGTGCTTGGCCGGAACCTGCGATTTTGGCAACCAGTACGGCGGGTACAGGATTTGTGTGCGATCGTTTGGCTGTCGGAACGTGCTTGCCTTTGAGACTCAGAACCGTACCGAGCACTGCAAAAGCCACAGCTACGGACATCTCCTTAAATCTGGCTTCTTCAGCTTGCTGCAAGAGAATTTTGAGCAAACGTTTGTCTTCTTTGAGTCTTGCCTGCAATTTTTCGTAATGGGCGAGCTCTTTTTCCAGGGTGGAGACATTTCCTCCGGCCGCCAGGGACTGTTCCAGCACAGCCAATTCTGTTTGCAATCGGTCTAATTCTTCTTGCTGCGGCTGCAAGTACAACGTAGACAGGTATTGACCAAAACTCCGCTCTACCAACTCTTGAGCTTCGTCGAGAGTGTGAGTTTGCAGCAAATTCAGCACCATGCCGTAGCTGGGCGTAAACTGACTGGCGAGGGGGTCGGCTTTGGCTGTTGCCAAATACGAGGCTTCTTTTGCGCCTTCAAAGCGCGTCTGAACTGCGACCACGTGCCCCAGCTTGTCCATGCCCCGCCGACCAGCCCGACCGGCCATTTGCAGGAATTCTGAAGCGTTTAGCAGCCGATGTCCCTTGTCGGTGCGCTTGGACAGGGTGGAAATGACTGTGGTGCGGGCGGGCATATTAATCCCGGCTGCTAGGGTTTCGGTGGCAAATACGACTTTAATCAAACCTCTGCCAAAGAGTTCTTCTACTAAACCTTTCCAAGCGGGCAAAATGCCTGCGTGGTGGGCGGCGATGCCTTTTAAAAGTGCTTCTTTTTGACCGAAGCGTTCTGCTTCTGGGTTTCGCTGTAAAAAATCGTCAATGATGCGTTTGAGTTCGGCTGTTTCGGCTTCGTTAACTAGGGAGAAATTGCCGACTTCTGCGACTGCTTGGTCGCACCCGCGACGGCTGAAGATGAAGTAAATTGCTGGTAGCATATCTCGATCGTCCAACCGGGCCAAAACATCGGTCAAACTCGGAGTGGGGATGCTGCCTCTTTCTACTTTTTGCTGCTTCTTTTTGGGGACTAACCGGACATTCGCTCTTTTGCCGGTCTCGTCTAGCAGGGGAAATATCCCTTTTTGGTTGGCGAAGTGGAATTGCAGCGGTACTGGCCGAAAGTCTGAGTAGACGAGCTCTGTGGGCCCGTGGACTTTGTTAATCCAGTCTGTGAGTTGGTCGCTATTGGCAACGGTTGCTGAGAGGGCGAGCAGTTGAATTTCGCTCGAACAGTAGATGATGGATTCTTCCCAGACGGTGCCGCGCTGCCGATCGTTCATGTAGTGACACTCGTCGAGCACCACGGTTTCGACTCCGGTGAGGGAAGTACCGACTTCTCCGATCGGCGTACCGTAGAGCATATTCCGAAATATTTCGGTAGTCATCACCAAAATCGGCGCATCTCGATTGACGGAGATGTCGCCCGTTAGCAAACCTACGTTGTCGTCTCCAAATTGACTGCGGAAGTCGCGCAGCTTTTGGTTAGAGAGTGCTTTGAGGGGAGTGGTATAGAAGACGCGCCGCCCCCTGGATAGTGCTTGATGGATGGCGTATTCGCCGATTAACGTTTTCCCGGAGCCTGTGGGAGCGCACACGACAACGGATTTACCTGCATCGAGGGCGGCGATCGCCTCTCTCTGAAAGTTATCTAGCTCGAATGGAAATATGGTCTTCAGATCCAGCTCTGGGCGGTTCTGGGCAGTGTCTGGCACAAGGATTATTATAAGGTTGCAGGATAAGTATGCTTAAATCTTGCTGAAAGCAAGTCAGCAGAGGACTGTATTGATTTTAAACCTTCGCCACCAAATCGGCTAGGAAGGAATAAGTCTGTTGGCAGTTGTCATTAGTCATTAGTCATTAGTAACAATTACCAATTACCAGTTACCAGTTACCAATGCCCCATGCCCCATGCCCCATTCCCCATGCCCCATGCCCCATTCCCCGTTTTCTTCTCTATGATTCCAGTTATTTCGACTATTCCTGTGGTGCAGCTTGCTTCGGGCGATCGGCTTTCACTGCAAGTCTATCAGTTCCAAGGTGCCGTTCCTGAAACAAAGGGTTATATCTAGCATGATATTAACAAAAAATATAAATCAGGAATTAAGCCCCAAGTATTTTGACACGCTATTTATGGCGTAAGGTGTGCAGTGCACACCCTTTTTATAGGGTTTATGCGTAAGTCCTGTCAATCTCAGAAACATCACGGTTTTTTTTATATGAAAATTATCAAAAATCGCAGGTTCCGGCTCCGCATCGCCCTTGTTTTGCCCTTTGTATTGCAGATCGCTGGAACTGTGGGGTTAGTCAGTTATTTGTCTTTTCGCAGCGGTCAAAAAGCGGTTAACGATCTAGCAGCCCAATTACGCAATGAACTCACTGCCCGGATTGATGGAGAATTAAGAAAATATCTAGGTAGGCCCCACGATTTTAATCAGTTGAATGGAGCAGCTTTTTCTGAGAATAGTTTTGATATGGTTAATGCCAGCAATGCCAAGCAATTTTTGACCCAGATACAAATTTCTACCTTTATTGATTCATCCTACTGCGGTGACTCCCAAGGGCAATATCTGGGGGCATCTCGCCTGTTTTCTCAAGGTTCTGCAACGGTCGCCATGTCTGTTAGCAATCAAGAGAGCGACTACAATTTTTACTATTATGCTATGGATAGTCGGGGCAATCGGCAGCAGTTGCTAGAAAAACGCCGCCCCTACGATCCGCGCAAACGTCCTTGGTACATTGCCGCCATAGAAGCAAAACGACAGATTTGGAGTGAGGTTTACCTGGATTTTTCCGGCGGATTGCCCACGATTACAGCTAGCGAGCCAGTTTACGATAGTACGGGAAACATCTTAGGGGTTTGTGCCACGGATGTGGTGCTTTTAGAAGATTTAAGGAAATTTTTAGCTAGTCTGGCAATTGGCAAAACAGGTCATGCTTTCATTATGGATCGCAAAGGTTCCATGCTTTCTAGCTCCACCAATGAACCTCTGACTGTGGGCAAAGGGGAAAATGCCAAGCTGGTGATGGCGATTCAAAGCGAAGAACCCGTAGTCAGAGAAACTGCCCAATATTTGCAGCAGCATTTTGGCAGCTTCGATCGCATTGAAAGATCGCAACAAGGCGATTACCTACTCAACGGTAAGCGACAGTTCGTGCAGGTATCCCCCCTCAAGGATGGCAAAGGTATTGATTGGCTGATTGCGGTGGTGATTCCAGAAGCAGATTTTATGGCACAAATCTATGAAAACACCCAAAATACGATCGTGCTAGTTTTAATAGCCTTACTCGTCGCGATCGCGATCGGTATTCTCACTGCCCGTTGGATTACTCACCCCTTATTAAAACTTGCTCAGGCATCTCAAGAAGTTGCCAGAGGTAATCTCGACCAAAAAGTTGACGCTGGCTGGATTAAGGAAATTGCTATTGTGGCTGATTCTTTCAACAGCATGACCGACAAACTCAAGGAATCCGTAAAAGCCCTACGCTTAGCTAATGAGGAGTTAGAAAATCGAGTGGAAATCCGCACGGCAGAACTACGCAAAGAAAAGGAGCGATCGGAACAGCTTTTACTCAATATTCTGCCTGCCAAAATTGCCGAGCGCTTAAAACGAGCAGAATCTCCCACAGAACATTTTGAAGAAGTGACGATTCTCTTTGCTGATATTGTTGGTTTCACCAGTCTCTCAGCCCAAATGGAACCTATGCAATTAGTTGCCGGATTGAACCAAATTTTTTCTGCTTTCGATCAGTTGACGGAAAAGTATGGTCTAGAAAAAATTAAAACCATTGGTGATGCTTACATGGTGGTGGGTGGATTGCCAATCGCCAGTGAGGATCATGCCAGGGCGATCGCGGATATGGCTTTAGAAATGCAGGCTTACATGAAAACAATACCCAACTATTTAGGAAACTCACTACAAATACGGATTGGCATTAACACTGGTCCCGTCATTGCGGGAGTGATTGGCATCAAGAAGTTTATTTATGACTTGTGGGGAGATGCCGTTAATGTGGCTTCTCGCATGGAGTCTCACGGTCAACCGGGCTATATTCAGGTAACAGAGACCACATATTCTCATTTGAAAGATCTGTATGTGCTGGAACCAAGAGGTACTATTTCTATTAAGGGTCGGGGAGAAATGATTACTTACTGGTTAATCTGTCCAAAAAGCTAGAAGCCGATCGATGCTTCAATTGGGAAGATTGGTTTTGCCAAGTCTCACCTGCCTTTCTAAACGTGTTCCCTCTCTCCGAGTCTTGTCTATGATTCCTGTTATTTCGAGTATTCCTGTGGTGCAGCTTGCTTCGGGCGATCGGCTTTCACTGCAAGTCTATCAGTTCCAAGGTGCGATTCCGGGCAAAAAAGCTTATCTCCAATCTAACCTGCACGGCGCTGAGATTAGCGGTAATGCTGTGATTTACCAATTAATTGAGTTTTTAAGGTCTTTGGACAGCAGCCAGTTAAGCGGGGAAATTTGGCTAGTTCCTGTTTGCAATCCTGTGGGTGTCAGTCAGCGATCGCACCATTTTTCCCCTGGTCGCTACAATCTTTATGATGGGGTAAATTGGAACCGAATTTTCTGGGATTTTGAAAAACAAGGGGAAGATATTCTGGGTTTTGCGAAGTCTCACATCCATCTCGATGCCGATACTGTCAAAGCTAATTACAGAAAAGCGATTGCTTTGAGTTTTGCGAAAGAGTTGGAAAAAATTAACGCTCCTAGTTGTCGCCCCTACAGCGAATTTTACCGATATCAGCTACAATCTTTGTGTTTGGATGCTGACTATGTGCTGGACTTGCACAGTTCTACGAATCAAAGTTTAGATTACCTTTACTGTTTTAATTCCCGCGAGGAGAGTGCGAAAGCTTTTTTGCTCGATCGGGCAATTTTGATGAACGAGTACGACGGCGATGCTTTTGACGAGGCGTTTCTCAAGCCTTGGCTAGCTTTGGAGAAGATTTTGACCCAGTTGGGAAGTGCGATCAAATTTGATGTGGAAGCTTGGACTTTAGAATTAGGTTCGGGGATGGAAATGAATCCCCAGTCGGTGGCGAATGGCTTGCGGGGAATCAAAAATTACTTAGCAAGTAAGGGTTTATTGAAAATAGATGGATTTCCTCTGCCCGAAACTGCGAATCATCAAGTTATTTTTACCCCCAAGAATTCAGTGTTCAAATACTACACGCCTGCGGGCGGGATGATACAAAATCGAGTGGAATTGGGGAGTTATGTAAAAAAGGGCGATCGGCTTTATCAAATTCTCAGCTTTAATAAGAATGGGGAATTTCCGAGTTTGGTTGATGTTTGTGCTGAGTCGGATGTTTTCATTTTTGATGTTTCGACCAATCAGTCAGTAAATCAAGGAGAGTATGTGTTGTCTGTGATGGCAGATTGAGAATACCAAGAAACCCGGTTTATTGAATAAACCGGGTTTCTGAAAACCTATTGGTAGTCGAAGCATAATTTACGATATACTATTGAATAGCGCTTGTTTAAATTCCGCAGCACTTTTATAATAACTGTAGTTTAGACTAAATAAAGATGAGAAAGGTGGCTTCAGAAGAACTAGAGCCACCGCGCTGGGAGAGAATAAGGGTGAAAAGAAAACCTATCCACTCCCTTAATGAACAGTGAACGATTAAAAGACTTTCGTCAAGCAGCATACGAGTTATTAGTGCTGGCGAAAGATGCAACATTCGAGCTGATGGATGCAGTAATGACAACCAGGAATGCGGCTTGTTTGGCGGAATTTTCGCGAGCGTCCGCTATTCAATCGTCAATGGTCAAGCGTCTATGAAGCCTTACAAGACTGTAGACCAGACCGGAAAAAACTGATGATGCTGTATCAAGAGCAATTACAGCAGCAAGTACCTAGAACAATACTCCGGACAGTTTTTAAAGAGGGATGCGACGCCTACGGCAAGCAACGCTTACGCAATAAATCACAGAAGCGA
>NZ_JAUBUI010000043.1:0-51289 GCF_036705385.1 Microcoleus sp. B3-A4
GTAACTGGCAGATTGTTAATGTAGTCTTCGCTAACTGTAGCTGTGGAAGAAGTATCTAGTTCCACTTGAACGCTGACAGCCCCCTCGCTGCTGCCAGTGCGTTGAACTGTGGCGACAATTTCGGAAGTGCCACTCTTGCCCTCGTCGGCACTGTAGCTAGAGGTGCTGAATTCTAAGATACTGGGGGTTGATGTTGAGGTAACTGGAGCGAGTGAGGTGGTGAAATTGGCGGCTGTGATACTGCTGCTGTTAATACCTTTTAAAATAGCGAGATATTCGCCTGTCACGTTATCTCGAACGATCGTATCTCTGGCAAAATCCCCTGTTCCTTGAGAGATATTCAAGTCTTGAAATTGCAAGCCTCCATCGAGTCCTATTAAGTCTGTACCCAGGCTAAAGTCGGCAATCAAGTCAGCATTGCCAAGACTAGAATTGCCCCTAAAAGAATTATTTTGTACTCTGCCGATCGCAAAAATGTCGTCACCATCGCCACCGCTTAAGGTATCGCCACCGCTATCTCCAAATAGGACATCATTGCCTTCATTTCCCGATAGCAAATCATTTTCTTTGCCACCGCGCACAAAATCGTTTCCCTGCCCTCCTTCGAGGGTATCATTACCGTTATCGCCAAACACCCAATCCTCGTTTGCGTCGCCTTGAATTAGGTCACTGTCTTTGCCGCCGTAGAGGGTATCATTGGCTTGATTGCCCAAGATGTAGTCATTACCTTGGTTGCCAAAGATTTGATCGTCACCTTCTGCGCCAAACAAAGTATCATCGCCTTGTTTACCCGAGAGCGAGTTACTTCCAGGAAAGCCAATTAAAACATCGTCGTTGGGAGTACCTTCAAGTGTAGCCATTTTTTTTATACATGCTAAGTGAGCGGAGTTGCTCTAGCGCGGATCTCCCGGGTTAGGCGAAGCGATCGCGATTTCCATCGCGCGTAGTGCGATATTGCAAATTATAATCTATGACGCTGCCAATTTTATTAAGTTTCGCAGTTGGGCTGCCCAAAGGAAGTGCGTAGGCTTTGCAATTAACTACTGTTTTCTTTAGCTATTAAACTGGTTTTACCCAGCTCGCGTAGCTGGTGCGATCGATCAACTTTACGTCATCCTATCGGTTGGCGATCGACAATAAACAAGATTTATTGTCTCGCGCGGTTGAAAAAAATTAGATCGAGTTCACGCCCGCAACGAAATTTCAAGCGTTTGGGAGCCTTCTTCGCCACCTTGACACGGCTAAACTGGTTTCACCCCAACTAATAAAGCGAGTTCCCGCCACTTCCAATAACAGTCTGCATCTGTAAAACCAATTTCTCTAAACCAGCGCAGTTGCGTTTCGACATCAAGCAATTTATTAGACGGATCTTCGGGTTCGTGACTAATACCCAGCGCCTCTCGAAATTTCTCGTGTAAAGCGGGAGTTGCTGACGCTACGTGCTCCAAATTGCAAAAAATGCCTCCCGGTTCCAAAAGCTCGAAAATCTCCGCGTAAAGCGAACGTTTGCGATCGTCTGTTACATGATGAATCGCAAAACTAGAAACAACCGCATCAAACTTGCCCAAATCCGGTAAGGATTGATCAAAATTGTGCTCGATTACCGTGACATTCTGGTCATCAGCAAAGCGAATTCTGGCTTTTTCCAGCATTGTCGGCGAAAAGTCGATCGCCACACATTCAACATTTGGTCGATCGCACTTCAGCAAACCCAGCAACCGCCCGTCTCCCGTGCCCACATCCAGAATTCGCTTAACATTTTTCGGCACTTCCTCCAACAAAACCGCTTCACCTTCAGTGCGGTGAGGAATTCCATCAGCTTTAGCAAGATACCACAAAGCGTGTTCCGCCGAAGTCCAAAGATTCACTTGACTCATAAATTTTCAACTCTCATAAACCTCGCCATTTTTGCGAGTAAAAATCCAACTATTTCCGTTACCTTTCGCCACTAGATCGTCATCGGGATATTCGGCACTATCTCCCGGAGTGCGATCGCCAATTTCCAGATAAACAACCTCTCCCATCGAGCGGTTGACTAAATGGTGTCCGTCTGCGTCTCCCGCCGGAAAACCCGCCGCCATACCCGGTTTAAGCACTTGCTCTCCCGAATTTGCAATCAGAGTAACTTCCCCTTCCAGGACATAGATTAACTCATCTTGCCGGGTGTGCCAATGCCTGAGAGCAGAACAACTTCCCGGCGCAAGTCTCACCAAATTTACCCCAAAATTCTGCAATCCGGCAGCATCGCCCAAGCGTTTTTTAACTCTCCCCGCAACAGCAGATTGGAATTGCTGAGGGTACTTGGAACCCGTAATTTCCGGCACCTTTTTAGGATCGATAATCATCAAACCTTCCTTTCACCAATTGCCCACTCTTATCAAAAACAAATCACCTATTCTAAAGGTTTCAAAGTAGTAGGATTTTCTCGAATAGGTTTAATAAAACGGCTGTTCGCCCGCACAAAACAATTACCCTTATTTGTTGAGATCGGCAGCCAAGGTTTGCCCTGAGAGTCAGCAATCATAATTTGATTGGCATTATTTCCTGTCACCGCTTGCAAGCGTTCTCCCCGCCGAAATGCAGTCACCACAGGCCACTGCGAAACATTATGTTTATTTCTTTCAAACAACTCATCAGGCGCATCCAAACCGTCCACAGAAATTGAGCGAAATCTCTGAGCCATCCGGCAATTCAACCCTTTAGAATCAGAGTCAACAACCAACCAATTTACCTGCCTGTTGCCCCGCTGTCTCGCAGGCGGCACCGGATAATCACCTTGCTTGTTAGCAACAGGTATTGCTGAGGCTAAATTAGCCCCCATTCCTAAAATCCAAGCCCCTGCGAGAAAGACAATTCTAATTTCTGCTTTCATTGCTACTAAAAATCCTTTAATTCGAGCTCATCATAATTTTATATTACCTGCCACTTTCCCGTCACTTTCGCATCCCACCTCCGACAGTTCCCGGAAGCCATTAAGAATGTGTTATAAATATTGAGATTCATTAAGAAATATTGCTCAAATGTTCGTTTCCCCCTCCGGCGTCAGCAAACTCAAAGAATCTTTAAAAGAAAAAGTATTCTTTGGGAATGAGCCAACCCCCGAACTCATAGCCATCTTACTGATTTACTTCGTCCAAGGCATTCTCGGACTCGCCCGCTTAGCCGTCAGCTTCTTTCTCAAAGACGAACTCGGCATGAGTCCGGCAGAAGTCTCGGCAATGCTGGGCGTCGTCGCCCTGCCTTGGATTATCAAACCCGTGTTCGGCTTCATGTCTGACGGTTTGCCGATATTGGGCTACCGCAGACGCCCTTACATCGTCCTCTCCGGGCTGCTGGGAACCTTAGCATGGGTGAGCCTCGCAACAATTGTACACACACCGCTTGCCGCTACAGGGGCGATCGCCCTCAGTTCTCTCTCTCTCGCCGTCAGCGACGTAATCGCCGACTCCCTGGTAGTCGAAAGGGCCAGAAAAGAATCCGTTACCGATGCAGGTTCCCTGCAATCCTTGTCTTGGGGCGCTGCTGCCCTCGGCGGACTAATTACCGCCTACCTCAGCGGTTCCCTGCTGCAACACTTCAGCACCCACACAATATTTTTAATCACTGCATCTTTCCCGCTAATTGTATCAGCCACAGCTTGGTTAATTGCCGAAGAAAAAACCGACAAAAGAACAGACTTTGAAACGGTCAAAGACCAAGTAAAACAACTGCGGCAAGCTGTTACCCAAAAAACAATTTGGCTGCCCACCGCCTTTCTCTTCCTCTTGCAAGCCACCCCAAGCTCTGACTCCGCCTTCTTCTTTTTCACCACCAACGAATTAGGCTTTCCACCAGAATTTCTCGGCCGAGTGCGCCTTGTTACCAGCATTGCCGCCCTCGCCGGCGTCTGGGTGTTTCAGCGCTTCCTCAAAACAGTTCCATTTCGAGTAATTTTTGGCTGGTCAACCGTCATTGCGACTGCTTTGGGCATGACTACTTTATTATTAGTAACTCATGCGAACCGAGCTTTAGGAATTGACGATCAATGGTTCAGCATCGGAGACAGCCTGATCCTCACAGTAATCGGACAAATTGCTTATATGCCGGTGCTGGTACTCTCCGCCCGCTTGTGTCCCCCAGGCGTCGAAGCAACTTTATTTGCACTGCTGATGTCAATCACCAATTTAGCAGGACTTTTGTCCCACGAAGGCGGTGCACTTTTAACCCACTTGCTAGGAATTACCGATCGCAATTTCGATAACCTCTGGCTGCTAGTGATAATCACAAACCTCTCCACACTTCTGCCCCTACCCTTCTTAAATTGGCTGCCCGCCGAGAGTACAGAAAGCGGCGATCCAAACTATCAAAAGTCTCTTCCCGTATTAGAACCCGAACTGGGCAGTTCCAAACCAGGCGGACAGCATTTCATGCCCGAATACTTTCCCGACTTAGTACCGACAGTAAGGTCACAAAGCCGCACGGCAGATAGCAAATAAAGGAAGTTCGGCAACGGATTTTGTAACGGATGTAACGGAGTGAAAGAAAGAAGAAGGAAGACAGCAGAAAGATATTGAACTTGTAGATATTAGAACTACAATTCACTGCGAAAATCTCCCTAGTTTTATTTCCTCTTCTTTCGCCTCCTTTCTTTATCTCTGCGCCCTCTGCGGTTAAATCAATAAAAGCTTATTCTACACAATGCAAAACATACAAACTCCTCCAGCCAAAACTGCCGCCCAAAACCTATCATACGATCGCACAGACTGGCAGCGCGGCTACGAATCCCAACCCAACGAATCCGACTACTGGATTGACGACATAGAAGGCGAAATCCCCCCCGGCTTGCAAGGCACATTCTTTCGCAACGGGCCCGGATTATTGGATGTCAACGGCCAGCGCATCCACCACCCGTTTGACGGTGACGGGATGGTTTGTGCGATCGCAATATCCGAAGGCCGCGCCCATTTCCGCAACCGATTCATACACACAGAAGGCTATCTCGCCGAACAAAAAGCGGGAAAAATCCTCCACCGAGGCGTTTTCGGGACGCAGAAGCCAGGGGGCTGGCTAGCCAACATCTTTGATGTCAAAATCAAAAACATTGCCAACACCAACATCATTTATTGGGGCGACAAATTGCTAGCGCTTTGGGAAGCCGCAGCACCCTACAGACTCGACCCCCGCACCTTAGAAACATTCGGCTTAGACACCCTAGACGGCATTTTACAACCCGGCGAAGCCTTCGCCGCCCACCCCAGAATTGAAAAAGGGAAAAATGGCAAAGGAGACAGATTAGTAAACTTTTCTGTCAAGCCCGGTTTGTCGAGTACCATCACGATTTACGAACTCGACGAAAGCGGCAAACTTTTGCAGCGTCACGCCCATGCAATACCGGGTTTTGCCTTCCTGCACGACATGGTAATTACCCCGAATTACTGCATATTCTTCCAAAATCCCGTCTCATTTAATCCTCTACCATTCGTGTTAGGATTTCGGAGTGCCTCCCAGTGCATTCAATTTTCGCCAAACAAGCCAACGCAAGCAATTTTAATTCCCCGCAACGGCACTGACGAGGTAAAGATATTAGAAACCGAACCTTGTTTTGTCTTCCACCACTGCAACGCATGGGAAGAAGGAGACGAAGTTTTTGTTGACTCAGTTTGTTACGAATCATTTCCCACTGTAGAGGCGGACGGCGATTTTCGCGAGGTAGATTTTGAGAGCGTTCCAGCGGGCGAATTGTGGCGGTTTAAGTTAAATTTGCAAGACAAAACGGTGCAGCATCAAGTTGTTGAAACTAGGTGCTGCGAGTTTCCAACTTTGCATCCGAATAATGTCGGACAACCTTACCGATATCTTTACATCGGTGCTGCTGATGCTCCCACGGGAAATGCTCCTTTGCAAGCTATCCTCAAAATGGATTTCGTGACTGGTGAAAGGCAAATTTGGAGTGCGGCACCACGCGGTTTTGCGGGGGAACCGGTGTTTGTTCTCCGTCCCGATGCTGTTGCTGAGGATGACGGGTGGCTGCTGCTTTTAATGTATGATGCAGCTCATCATCGATCGACCTTAGTGATTTTAGATGCTCGCGACATCACCAAAGGGCCCCTAGCGCGCTTGCATTTAAAACAGCACATTCCCTACGGTTTGCACGGAAGTTTCACACCAAATGTACTGCTTCCTATAGGTTCGTAGTTGCCCGTTGATTAGCCTGGTTCTTGCGCCGATGAGCGCCACAGCCCGCCGGGGGTTTAAACCCCTGGCGGACTGCCGGGAGTGCTAACAACTATTCACAATAAAAAATATCGTAATAAATGCAAACTATCAAGACATTTAATTTAAAAAAAATATTTATTTTAATAGGCACTTTCCTCGCAATTTTCGCAATCATCTTATCTATTTACTCTCACAATGCTAACGCCCAAGAGCCTTACAATCCCTCTCCAGAAAGCGCTGTAGCATCCAAAGGCTTGGTTGAGGTCAAAATGACGGTAATTGCAGTTGATCCCATTAAGAACGAATTAGAAACCCGCTTGCAGTTTGAACTCAAAGGTATCTATAAAAAAGGACCAACTTACCCGGCTCAAGACTTGTTAATGACAGTTAACGGGGCAAATGTACAGGATTCGGAAATTACCTTTAAAGAAGGGAAACCGATGATTGTTCCTGCATTGAAGTTTAACTTAGTCAAAGGAAAAATTAACAATTACCCGTTTGACAAGCACATTGCTAAAGTAGCTATTTCGCTCGACCCGCTGCCTTCAATTGGTAAAAAGTTTGCTCCATTTGAACTGAATCCCGTGCCACTTAAATTTAATTTTAATGCCGACGTTCCCGGTTTCGACATTAGTTATCAGCCGATGGAGGAGAATTCCTCTATCTTTATTTATATTGATGTTTCTGCAACTAGATCGCTCCCGGTCAAATTCTTTGCCTTAGTGATTATTGTCATCATGTGGGTGTTGTCAATTATGGCATTTTTGCTCGCATTAAAAGTGATGAAATCCGGCAAGTTGCCGGAAGTGGGAATGCTGAGCTGGACTGCTGTGATGCTGTTTGCTTTCCCCGCGATTCGCAACGCTCAACCGGGAGTGCCTCCGGTGGGAACTGCAAGCGATTTTCTGTCGTTTTTTTGGACGGAAATTATTGTTGTGGTGGCGTTGGTGATTATCGGTAGTTGTTGGTTGAAGCGGTATCATCCGCCAATTGAATGATTTGAGATTTGAGATTTGAGATTTGAAGAATTTAGCCCAGAGATAAATCTGGGGGCTTTTACCCTGGGGACTTTCAATTAACAGTCAACAGTCAACAGCCAACCGTCAACCGTCAACTAAATTCAAAGATTCACTTTTGGACTTCTAAATTCTCAATATCATTTGCGGGTACTCCCAAACCTCGCAAAATAGTAAAAACCATAATTCGATACCCCGACGGATTCGGGTGAACTCCATCTGCCGCCAACAAATTCAGAGTTTTACCTGCGTGCTTTTGATACGTGCCGATAACTTCCCGAAAAGGCGCATTCAAATCAATAAACAAGCACTGATTCTCTGACGCAATTTCTTGCATCGCGGCAACATACTGTTGCAACCTGCGATTTTCTGGGCCGTCGATACTTTCCCCTATCAGAGTAGGAGAAAGCAGTACAACTCGAATTTCTGCGGCTTTTGCTGCCAGCACCATTTGAGTTATTTTCTCCCGATATTCTGCCACTTGCACTCCTGCGGACCAGTTGCCTTCCGGATAAAACTGATTGTTTGGGAAGTCGAAGAAAGCGTTCCAAACGTCGTTGACTCCTACATTAATCATTACTAAACCTGGCTTTTGGTCGATCGCATCTTTCTGGAAGCGCGCCTGCATATCAGTCGATTTGTTACCGCCGATCCCCGCGTTGACGATTTCGATTGGGCGATCGGGATAAAGGGCATTCAGATAGCGTTGCAGCAGCCAAACGTAACCTCCGGGGAATTTCGCGGCCTCGGTGATGCTGTCGCCCACTATCACAATTTTGCGCTTGCCGGCGAGGAAGTTCTGGATTTCTGGTGCCGGCGTTGCTTGGGATACGGATTCTTTAAACACTGGAATTAAGGAGTGAGGAAGGTTGAGGGCGATAATACCAGCAATTACGGCGATGGCAAGTCTAATTAAAAGTTGCCTCAGCCGGGGTTTGGGACGGAGCGATAGCGCATTAGGAGACATTACGCAGATTCCTACTAAAAGTCTAAGTATTTATGTCTGCAATAATATTATCCATTTGTGGTTTTTTTGTCACTTATTTCAATAAGTCAGTCCTGGAAAAACAGCAACCTGGTTTTGACGCCAACTCCCAAGTTATGAGCCTGAACGCAAAAACCTGATTGTTGACCCCGTATGCGTAAGTTTTACAAGTGAAATTACTGAGGTTTTTGCCCCCCTCATCTCTCTGTGTAATTGCCATCACAAAAAAACTCGCCAAATGTCACATGATTTCTGCTACTTACAGCACAACTTTAGAGTGGAAACGTGGTTTATAATATTGATCTGTTCAGGGAACAAGTTTTCAGGGGAGGTTAAACCAATGGCAGCCAATTCAAATTTTTTATATCCTCAAATTCGCTATTACGGTGAAGTAAAGCCAGAAAATTTAGTATTTAATGCGAATTTACAAGAGTTTTCTCAGCGGGTGGGTTACATCAGCTCCTTGACATCTAACGGTAAAATCTCTGTAGAACAGGCATTTACTCAGATACAAACACTCTGGGAAGAGGTGGAAAACTCCAAAAAGCAGTTGGGAATTGGCGAAAATCCCTTTTCAGCTTGAATAATTAGCGGTAGGCTTTGACGTTGATTTACGCTGATTGATGCCGATCGATTAATCCACAGCTTAAGATGAAAAATGAAAAAGTAGCTAGTGGCGATCAACCTTTTTGCCTATGAGTTCCGACCTAGTTCCTCTCCTTCCCAAAGTATCCGTCGGCCGCCGCGCCGCGGCCCTCTGCATCGACGGAATCGCAGTTTTGCTGCCCAGTTTGCTTCTGGGCAATAATGCGATCGTCCAAACCATATTTTTTGTCCTGCTGTGGCTGATCCTGCGCGTACCCATCGTCAGGAAAAACCAAGGTCAAAGTCTCGGGCGCTGGGCCTTGGACATGAAAATTGCCGATACCAGATTCCAACGGATTCCCGGAGTGCAAGAACTGTGCAAGCGCGAGGCATTGCTGGGCATTTGCGTCGCCTTAGCCTTCGCAGGTATAGGGGGAATCACATCTACCAACGCTGCCGTCTTGCTGCTGATCCTGCCCCTGGCGATCGACTGTAGCGTTGCCCTCAACTCCGCCGAAAGGTTTCCTCAAGCTTTCCACGATCGCATCGGGAGGACGATGGTCGTCGGAACCCGCCGCGGCTACTCCCTCGACATCAAAGTTAGAAGATTGCTTGACCAAGTGCAGAGCAATGTGAGAAGATAATAAATTGTGTTTAAATTAGTCGAAATTTATTTAGAATTATGGCTAAAGGCGTCCGCATCATAATTACTCTAGAGTGTACTGAGTGCCGTACAAACGTAAGCAAACGCTCAAAAGGCGTGTCTCGGTACACCACCACCAAGAACCGTCGCAACACGACGGCGCGGCTGGAACTCAAAAAGTTCTGCCCCCATTGCAACCAGCACACTGCCCACAAAGAGATCAAGTAGTGATTAGTCATTAGTCCTTAGTTATCACTCATCAGTTGTTGGCAATTGATATTGAACCCGCCCAAAAACGGGTAGAAGCCCCCGACAATCCTGGGTGGAGCTCGCAAAATTTTAGACGAAGGTTCAAGATCCCAGATTCTTTTGTGGAGTCAATCTAAAATCTAAAATCTAAAATCGACTGACCCGCGAAAAGCAGATAACTAACCAATGCTTTCCTGACGGCTAGCAACTAACGGCTAATAACTAAAAACTAACAGTCAACAGTCCAAGAACAACAGTAAACAAACAACAAACCATGACTTACTTTCGCCGGCGCGTTTCGCCCATCAAACCAGGAGACCCGATCGACTACAAAGATGTCGATTTGCTCAAAAAATACGTCACAGAACGCGGTAAAATTTTGCCCCGCCGGATTACAGGTTTGACTGCAAAACAGCAGCGAGACCTGACCAGAAGCATCAAAAGAGCAAGAATTGTAGCTTTGATGCCCTTCGTAAACCAAGAAGGTTAACAGGATTTGGGATTTTGGGTTTTAGATTTTGGACTGGGAATAAGACTTGCGCGAAAACAGCATCTTTCTGTTATAAAAAAAGCAGCAAGAATGCAGCGGAATAGGGTTAAGAGTCGCTGCAGCGCAAGTCTTAATCACAAGTCAAAAGTTAAAATATAAGCAAAAAACAGAAAACCTTTTGAGATTTTAACTTTCACAAACCAGAAAAATTGCCAATATCCAAAATCTAAAATCGCAAGCTCGAAACTCGATAAGTGGCCACGGTAAAAATCCAAAATCTCAAATATAAAGCTGGCAAGTGGAGAAGGGAACGTTAGTAGAATTTAGAATGCACGGCGACCGCCGTCTGGCAGTTGCCGATCGCCCCGACGGCAAGAAAAACTGGGTCGTGGTAGACGAAAACGGTCAACCGCACAGCATACCGCCCAAACAAATCACCTACGAAGTAGTGGGAGAAACTTACAAACCCTCCGACATTCCCAAATTTCTCAAAGAAGTAGAAGCCTACTCAGATCCGTCGAGTTTGGAAGTCGCTTGGGAACTTTTAGTAGGCGACGGAGAAACTGCAGACCCCGAATCCCTGGCAATGCTGCTATTTTCCGAACGCAGTGCAGCCCAGTGTTACGCGGCTTACTGTTTGCTATCAACAGACAAACTGTATTTCAAACAAAAGGGCGATCGCTACGAACCGCGACCGGCCGCGCAAGTAGCCGAAATCAAACACCAGCAAGAAGTAGAACAGCAGCGACACCAGGAATCCCAAGGATTTTGGGATCGAGTCAAACAGCGGCTGGCAGGGGAAAATGTAGATTGGGAACACAGCGATCGAACTCGCCTCGACGCCTTAGAACGCTTTGCCCTCCTCGGAGAAGAAGCAACACACCGCACCCCGGCCTTAGAAACTTTAGCCAGCTTAGAACGATCCGAAAACCCCGAAGCAGCATTTCAACTCCTAGTCGATCTCGGCCTGTGGAGTAGCCACGAAAACCTGTTTTTGCGGCGCAGCCAAATTCCCCTACAATTCTCCGCAAAGGTATTAGAAGTGGCCCAACGCTGCCTAGAAAATCCCCCAGCCGACTCCGACACAAATCGTCTCGATTTAACTCACCTCAAGGTTTACACGATCGACGACGAAAGCACCACCGAAATCGACGACGGCCTCAGCTTAGAATTCCTCGAAAACGGCCAGCAGCGCCTGTGGATACACATTGCCGATCCCACCCGCTTGCTTTCCCCCGGAGACGAACTCGACCTCGAAGCCAGAAAGCGTACCACTACGGTTTATCTGCCAACGGGAATGATCCCCATGTTTCCCCCAGCTTTGGCAACCGGGCCGATGAGTTTAATTCAAGGCCAAGAGTGCAGCGCGCTCAGCTTCAGCGTCACCTTAGACGAAATCGGCGCGGCTCAAGATTACAGCATCCACATCAGCACCATAAAACCCACCTACCGCTTGACCTACGACGACGTAGACGAAATGCTGGAGTTGGGAATCGAAGCAGAACCGGAAATAGCAGCGATCGCCTCTGCAGCAAAACTGCGCCAAAAATGGCGGGAAGCCCAAGGCGCAATCAGCATTTTCATGCCCGAATCAGTCATCAAAGTCAACGGCGACGACATTAAAATCCACGTCATCGACGACTCCACAGCCCGGATGCTAGTAGCCGAAATGATGATTTTAGCCGGCGAACTAGCCGCCCGCTACGGTCAAGCTCACAACCTGCCCATACCCTACCGCTATCAGCCGCAGCCCGAACTCCCTCCCGATGAAGAACTGCTGGCCGTGCCCGCAGGCCCCGCCCGCGCTTGCGCCGTGCGCCGGTGTATGCCCCGCAGCGAAATGGGCCTCACCCCCGGACGCCACGCCGGATTGGGTTTGGAATTATACACTCAAGTTACTTCCCCGATCCGTCGCTATACCGACTTGCTGACTCACTTCCAAATCAAAGCCCACCTGCGGGGCGAACCCCTGCCTTTTACGGCCCAAGAAATACAGGACATTGTGATGTGTCTCGGCACCGCAGTTAAAGAAGCATCCACCGTGGAACGCCAAACTAACCGCTATTGGGGATTGGAATATTTGCGGCGCAACCCCGATGAAGTTTGGGAAGCTTTAATGCTGCGCTGGCTGAGAGAAGACAGCAATCTCGGATTGATTTTATTGGAAGATTTGGGTTTAGAATTGGCAATGCGATTTGGTCGATCGGTCGAAATAGGCGATCGGCTAGAAGTCAAAGTCACCCACTGCGATCCGCGATCGGATGTCATTAACTTCCAGGAAATGATATTTGAAGCCGCACAATAGGATTTTAGATTTTAGATTTTGGATTGCAAAAATCTGTGTTGAAGACTGAAACTGACGATAAATCTCGTTTTTAGTCCAGTTTCTGACCCCCTCGCCTCCCCCTTGTCAAGGACAGGGAGGTAAAAAAGATCCTGGGTTCATATCTAGTCCTGTAAAATAATCGTAATTCTTGTCAGGGCTAGTTCACCCCCGATCTGTAATATAAGCCAGAAATTCCGTCAACCGGCCCCGACCAAAATATTGTGACCGATCGACTAGACATAATATTCGATTCAAGACGGGTAATACTTTTGACGTTAAATTGACACGCTTTGCTATCTTCTCTCTTCCTCTGCGTCCTCTGCGGTTAATCAAAAAAACTTCAGCATTGTAACAATTGGAAGTTTTTACCGCAGCCTAGTAATCTAAAATTTAAAATTTAAAATCGCAAAATGCCCAATTCAATTAGCCAAGTTCAGCCGCCGCTGGAATTCATACCCCCAGCCTACAACCCTCTAGTGATGCAAGGTTGTAAGCAAATATTCCCCTGGTGGCTGCGATTTCAGACGAGTATCAGCGAGGTTCAAGCCGAAAACGTCGAAACCCTCGCCGAACTATTCCACCAATTTCAAAATCAGAAAGTTCGCTTCTTGCTAGCCTTCCGCCACCCCAACTCAGACGATCCCTACTGTTTGGGACAACTAATTTGGAAACTCGTTCCCCAGGCAGCGCGCGCCAAAGGTATTCCCCTGCAATTCCCGGTACATTCCCACTTTATCTACGATCGGGGCATTCCCCTGTGGGCCGGTGCGGGAGTCGGCTGGTTGTATTCCCAACTCGGTGGCACTCCGATTGTTCGCGGTAAAATTGATCGCGTCGGATTGCGATCTGCCCGCAATTTATTTGCCAACAGCCAATTCCCGATCGCCGCCGCCCCAGAAGGCGCCACCAACGGTCACAATGAAATAGTTAGCCCCCTCGAACCGGGAATTGCTCAAATGGGTTTCTGGTGCGTTGAAGATTTGCTGAAAGCCGGACGCACTGAAAAAGTTTTAATTGTGCCGATCGGCATTCAATACCGCTATATCAACCCACCCTGGCAACCCCTAGAAAAACTTCTAACTCAATTAGAAATTGATTGCGGACTGCCACCCTTAGAACGCACCGAGATCGCTAATTTAGAGACTGCAAATCCCGATTCCGAAAACCACAATCACAAATTCCAATATCTGCGCCTGATTCGACTTGGCAGCCATTTGCTAGCAGTGATGGAAGAGTTTTACAGCCGTTTTTATCATAAAAGTTTACAGCCTGAAACATCTCTTTTAACATCATTATCACTTCCCAACAAAACGGGAAATGATTCTGGCAATGAAGTAATGATGGCTCGACTAAAAGCCCTGTTAGACGTGGGTTTGCAAGTAGCAGAAGAATATTTTAACTTAAAGCCCAAAGGCAGTTTAATAGACCGCTGCCGCCGTGTGGAACAAGCAGGATGGGAGTATATTTATCGAGAAGATATCAAAGATATTGCAGCACTTTCTCCCTTAGAAAGAGGATTAGCCGATCGCCTCGCTGAAGAAGCAAGTCTTCGGATGTGGCACATGAGACTTGTAGAAAGTTTCGTGTCCGTCACGGGCAGGTATGTCGCAGAACAACTGACAGCAGAACGTTTGGCAGAAACAACTTTACTGCTGTGGGACGTACTGGCTCGCATCAAAGGGGGAAATCCTTTCGGCAGACCGAAGTTGGGCAAACAGCAGGTACAAATGACCGTGGGCGAACCCATATCAGTGAGCGATCGTTGGGATCGATATCAAACCAGTCGCAGGTTAGCAGTTGCCGAACTCACTCAAGACTTGCAATCAGCTTTAGAAGCAATGATTAAATCTTAACTACTCAGATAAGGAAGAGCTTCTAGGGAAGAAGGAATATATATTTTTCTTCACAACTTTTTTTTTGGTGAATTATAAAGAAATTGTTATAAACTTTTGGAATAGGTCTAATGAACCGCAAACGCTCGCTCGACAATGAACCAATAAAAATTAGCGATGACTAACAAACCTATCGATTTGTCTACTAACTCAATTAAAGTAAAACTGCTGAATAATTTAGCGCAGGAATTGCTCACACCGCTCACTTCTGTCCTCGGCATGGCAAGCGTGTTGAAACAAGAAATTTATGGTCCATTAACGAGCAAGCAAAAAGAATATATTGACGTGATCCAAGACAGCAGCCGCTCTTTGCGATCGCTAGTTGAAGAAATTTTGGAACTGGCAGAACTAGATGATTCCGCTTTCACCTTAAAGCGAAGCGCAGTCGATATAGAAACTTTGTGCCAGCAGGTTGTGACAATCCTGTCGTCGGTGGCAAGTAGACGAGAGCAAGAAATTAATTTGTCGATGGGGCCCGGGTCGCGCATCTGGTTGATAGATAAAGATAAGGTTCAGCAAATGCTGCACCACTTAATTTTTAGCATTATTCAATCTGCTGGGGCAGGCAGCGTGATTCGAGTCCACGTTTCTCGGAAAGAAGACGGTATCAACATCGGAGTTTGGGTTTTTCATCCTTGGTTAGGGGAAAGTTTGCCCCATGCTAAACTCTACACCGACTACTTGTTGAAGGCCGGATCTGGTAGCGGTTCGCCATCGCACTCCGAAACCGACTCCCTCGGACTCGAAGCGCAACTCCCGACACAGGGTTCGCAGCGATTAACGCTGGCGTTTTCTGAGTTGGCGGCTTTGGTGGCCCAGAATGCCGAGGATACCGCGCCGGTGTTAGCTGGTTACGGGGCGCGGGAACGCTTGGGGCTGCTGCTTTGCTGCCAGTTGGTGGAAATTCAAGGCGGTCAACTCTCAATTCAAGGAGCCCCGGAATCTGGATATCGCTACGTGCTCTGGCTGCCCTGCACAAATGCTACGGAATTGTTGGAAGGCTAAAGAAGGAAGAGGGAAGTTCGGCAACGGATTTTCTAACGGATGTAACGGATGGAAAGAAGAAGGAAGAAGAAACAAGTCATTTGTTAATTAATACTGAGATGTTGCACCCTTCTCAATAAGGCTTTTATGCGCGGTATCGCGTGCCCCGCCCACAAGAAATTTATTCTTGGTGGAGCCGACCCGAAAAGCCTTAAGCGAGAATGCTGCAAGATGGGAGTTACTACCAATTGTCGCTGCTTTTAGACTCAATTCCCAATTCCCAATTACCAATAATCAATCTAAAAATGAATTCAGTTTGGCAACAGTTAACTCTGGCAAATTTGCCGCTCTCTCAGTGGCAAAGTAGAAGTTATTTATTCAATTTGGCGATCGGCTCTTTACGCAGTTGGCGGCAGAGTAGCTGGCTGATGCAGTGGGCCGAACCCTTGGGTTTTGTTTTGCTGGCCTTGACTTTCGGTTTGGCGCCGTTTGTAAACAATGCCTTGGTGGGGGTGTTGATGGTGGCTAGCGCTGCTTTTTGGGTGCTGCTGACTGTTTCGGACGATCGCGAGATCCCCTTCACGCCGATTCATTTGCTGGTTCTGCTGTACTGGGGCATAGCCACTGTCGCAACCGCCATGTCGCCGGTCAAAGTCGCCGCTGCTACTGGTTGGAGCAAGCTAACGCTGTATTTGCTGTTTTTTGCGCTGATGGCTCGGATATTGCGATCGCCCCGTTGGCGATCGTGGTTAATTGCCGTGTTTTTGAACGTCTCTTTAATTGTCAGTTTCTACGGCGTGCGGCAGTGGATTGACAAAGTGCCACCATTAGCTACTTGGAACGATCCGACTTCTATTCAAGCCAATGTCACGCGAGTTTACAGTTTTCTAGGAAATCCTAACTTGCTTGGTTCCTATTTGCTGCCGGCCATTGCATTGAGCGCCGCCGCACTTTTTGTGTGGAAAGGATGGGGAACAAAAGTTTTAGCGCTGACGATGCTGGTGGTGAATTGCGCGTGTTTGCGCTACACGGACAGCCGTGGTGCTTGGATCGGTTTTGTGGCTCTACTGGTGGTATTTTTAGTGCTGCTGTGGTACTGGTACAGCCCTTTGATGCCTCGGTTCTGGCGAACTTGGGCCCTACCGTTAGGGTTAGGAGGTTTGGCTGGGGCCTTAATTTTGGGAGTGGCTTTAGTGGAGCCCCTGCGCGATCGAGTTTCGAGTATGTTTATCGGCAGAGGTGACAGCAGCAACAATTTTCGGATTAATGTTTGGACTGCGGTGATTGACATGATTCGCGATCGACCAATTCTTGGAATTGGCCCGGGAAACACTGCTTTTAATAAAGTTTATCCGCTTTATATGAAGCCTAGATTCACTGCTTTGAGCGCTTATTCCGTCCTGCTGGAAATTGCGGTGGAAACCGGTTTTATCGGTTTAATGTGTTTCCTTTGGCTGATGACTGTCACCGTCAATCAAGGTTTGTTGCAGATCAAACATCTGCGGGATTCACAATTTAAGATCTCTAGGTTAGAGGAAGAATCCCGAAATCCCCAATCTCAAATCCCAAATCTCAAATCGAATCAGGGGTTTTGGTTGATTGGGGCGATCGCAACTTTAGCTGGCATGATGGCCCACGGTTTTGTCGATACAGTTTGGTACCGACCGGAAGTTAATATGCTTTGGTGGTTGATGGTGGCGATTATTGCTAGTTTTTACAGCAACTCGCATCAGCATGAGCAAGATTCAGCTTTGACGGAGGGCGAGTAGATAGAATTGCTGGCGGGGATTTTCTCCCCGCCCGGTGTGGATTCCAGCAATAGCCGATACCGCAATGATTAAGAGTTATACCAGTGCAAAAAAAGAATGCAGCTTTATGCAAGCTGCAAACCATTATCGCCATAAGTTATTTCCAATTCTTCAATTATTAATCTCAAATCTCAAATGCTATAAGGTGCGGACGGGGCACCCTGCATACTACTACTACATACTACATACCTGTTGCTGTAAAGTGGTGATGGTACACTCTACAAAATTTATTGAAAATAACTCTTATTCTTCGCTCTCCGAAGGCATGATGAATCTGGGACACGGATATTTTCCACCATCTCTATCTTGGCACCGCCGCCTCCTCGCTTGATAGGAGTCGAACGGCGTTTCGACTGATTCATTAACTGTAATTTTAACAGTCGAAGGAGTTGGCAGTGCTGTTGAGGCTTGACTTAGCTCCAGTACCGTTATAATTGCCAGTATGGTTGATGAAAACAAAACTGTTCGTTTCATTTATTTGTTTTTTCCTCGTTTAATCGTTGACGTGCCATCCCTATCCATATATCCTCATCGAACTCTTGGGAATCCGCATACTTTAGACAAATTTTCCACTGCGGTAGCGCTTCCTTAGTATTTTTCATCTTTTCTAGGACTTGCGCTTTTAAGCAGTAAGTTGCTGGTCCTTCACTATCAAGTTTAATCGCTGCATCCAGATGTTGCAATGCCTCTGAATATCGACCCTGTTCCAGGCGAGCCCATCCCAAGTTTTTGAGTAAAGAATATTTTACTTGATCGTCCTCAGCTAATTTCAAACCTTGCCACAGGAAGTGAACGGCAGCCGGATAGTTTTTTTGATCAACTATATATAACCGAGCCAGATTGCTGTAAGCAGCAGGTAGACCGAGTTTTGCAGCTTGCAGATATTTGCCTCGGGCGCATTGTAAATCTTGCACCTCTTCGCAAAGCCATCCTAAATTGTAAAGAGCTGTTCGGCTTTTTGGATCTACCCAGAGCGCTAACTCATATGCTTTTTGAGTATCAGCGAATCGGTTGGCTTTGTAGTTTTCAAACGCAATATTATTAAAGAAAGATGCCAGTTCCGGCAAAGCAATTTTCCAGCCGCCAAAGCCTACTGCTAGCATCAGCAAGAAGGCCCCCCACTTGGAGTTATGGTGCTTTTTTGCTGGCTCTTTCATGGCATTGAAAATGTTAGCTAATGGTGTCATTTTTAGCATTTTTTAACTTGAGAGTTGGGCGATATTTTGTTTGCCAGATTTAATTGCCACCCTAATGGCCTCATAATTTTATGAAATGACTCAGGTTTGAGCCCATTTCTCATAGGAGTTTGTCAGTCCACAGCCAAATGCTTGGGTAATGCTCCCACTACCCAGATGTATTCGAGCATAGGTTAATCATTCATAAGGCTCCACAAGCCATCCGGATATTTTCAGGAAAAAGGAAGCAGGAAGCAGGAAGAAGGTAGAACAGTTGCCTTGTCTAAGTAATAATACTTAGTCAGCGGTCAGTCGATCGACAGTATGCGACTGTATGAGGAGATACAGCCTATTCCAGGTTTATGAAGTGTAGGGACTTACCCTGGGCCGTTTCCCTACGGGGATGGAACGAGCTGGGGTTTAGTTCATCAACATAGAATCTGCTGTAAGATGGACTCCGGTGAAATAACTCTCATTAAGTTTGTAGCCACCACGGAAGTCCTCAAAATTCTCAACGGGGAATATCAAACAATTTTATGATGAGTAATTAATTGAACTCTATTTAAAATAATCAATCACTAATCAGCAATCACCAATCATTAATCACTAATGAGTCCTGAGTAATAAACATCTCCATAAATGAAAATTTAAACCTTCGAGTAGCAAAGGTTGTAGTTTCTTTTTCGGAGATGTTTAATGACTAATGGCTAATGACTAATATTGCTTCATCGCTCTTTCCATATCCCGCTTGTCTTCGCGTTTCTTCAAATCTTCGCGCTTGTCGTACAGTTTTTTCCCTTTACCCAAACCGATATCGAGTTTTACCCAGCCGCCTTTTAAATACATTTTTAACGGCACTAAAGTCAAACCTTTTTCTTCGACTTTACCTATCAATTTACGGATTTCCTGCTTGTGCATCAGCAATTTACGGGTGCGGCGGGGTTCGTGATTAAAATAGTCGCTAGCACTTCTCCAGGGCGAAATGTGAACGTTGATCAGCCACAGTTCCCCGTTCCGAACTAAACCATATCCGTCCCGCAAATTGGCTTTTCCTTCCCGAATTGATTTGACTTCGGTTCCCTTCAACTCGATGCCCACTTGGTATGTCTCTATAATTTCATAGAGATGGCGCGCTTGTCGGTTATCGCTAACAATTTTGTATCCTGGGCTTTTTTCGCTCATTTTTACCTCCGATAAAATTAATTATTATAACGCTAGCTTCTCTGTAGAGAAAATCGAAGCTTGACAAAACTTAAATAATCGGTCTAGACATTACCAATTTGGCTGAGCTAAGATGTCACCAACGTGAATGTCAAGCAGTATCATGCAGCGCACCAATATCACTGATTCTGCAATTCCAGATTCTGTTACTCCTCATCGTGCGGTTAATGGGGTTTGGCTGGCTCCTTTTTTACTGGCGCTTGCTTGGTTTTGGGCTAATATTTCGGCTGTTAAGTGGCTGTTATCCTCGTTTGTTGAAATACCCACACTGTACAAGATAGTAATTGGCTTTCTGATTGTAGCATTAGTAGTGCGATCGATTGGGAACTCCGTTAGCGCAGCCCTCGAAGAGGATCGCCCACCGGGATTTTCGCCAAATTTCGTTTTGAGGCGATATCCGCTGCTATTGATGTTGGGTGCGGGTATTTGCTCGATCGCCCTTCAGTACATAATTGATATCAAACAAGTTACTGTCCTGCTATTTATCCTCGGAACTTACGGGCTGTGCGGCTTATTGGTGGAGCAGAACTTTTGGCAAAAAAACTTGCCCGTTGCGGGCTTGCTGGCTTGTATTTTACCATTCAACAGTCAGTTTAATAGCGGATTAGGTTTGCCGGCGCGAGTGCTGACTGCTCAGGTAGTAGAACAGTTGCTCTCAATGCTGCACGTTGGGGCTATTTCTTCTTACGATATTATCGTTTTGGAAAACGGCATAGCTCACGTTGACGTGCCTTGTAGCGGCATTAAAACCCTCTTAGTCGGAACGCTATTTTTGCTAGCTGCTACCTGGCTGGAAGGGCGTAAATTGAGTTTAAAATGGCTAGCAGTCGGCGCTGCTAATCTCTTAATGTTGGTGTGTGCTAACGCTGCGCGCGTTGCCGTGTTAGTCCTGGTTGCCGAAGTGTTTAAGCAGCCAAAAATAGCAGAAATTATTCACGTTCCTCTGGGAATTGTCGGTTTAGTATGTGCTTGTGGTGTGACGTGGTTAATGCTGCAACGAGTACCCAAATTTCAGCCAGAAAAACCCAGCGTTATTTCGGCAAAACCCAACTCAGAAATATTCCAAAATCACCCTTTAGCCAAACCAGGAATAATTGCAGCAGTAACAGTTTTGGCACTCATGGCTCAACTGTCTCATGTAGAAACGTCAAAAATGGCAATCGCACCTTTAAGATTGCCTGAATATATTAAATCAGATTCCATTCCCCTGAACCCTAGCGAACAAAAATTCTTTGGCAACTATGCGGACACGCAAGCACAAAAAATCCGATTTGTCGCCGGCAACTTGCGCGGTTCCATGCTCACAGTAGCGAGCACATCCTGGCAAAGTTATCACGCCCCCGAGTTATGTTTTGTAGCCAGCGGAATTCCCGTCAATCGCATTGAAAAAAAACAATTAACTCCTTCAGTAACAGCCCGGTTGCTGTCTCTCAACAACAATCAATTATCAGCAGTATACTGGCTGCAATCGGCACAGTTAACTACAGATAACTTCTTGTCCCGTATCGGCAGCGACCTCACCCACAAAAATCACAATTGGGTGCTAGTTTCCATTCTATTTGACCGTTCGCTACAAGCCGAAAATCAGGAAGTGAAAGAGTTTGCTAGTAATGTATACGATACCGTCAAACAAAGCTTACAAGGAAAAATAAATGAAAATCAAACAGGTATTTGATGGAATTTTTTTAAAAATTTTTTGGTTCTGGAATTTGACTTTTTTATCGATTGTTTACTTGGGAATTTTGCCGATTATAGGAGTGCCATTAATTATGGCGACAATCGATGGCATAATCCCCCTAGAATTTACTTTGACAATGGCAGCTACGATCGCAGTACCCACTGTATGTACTGTAGTAGGCTCTAGGCGTTTTAGGCAGCAACCCCTAGAGCTAATGCGTTGGTTTTACGGCGTAGAAGCACCGCTATTTTTGCTGTGTTTGCTCCGCTTGTTCCTGCTGCGAGAACTCACCCCAGCTAGTTCTCTAATAATCGCTACTATTGTTTTGTGCATTGCAGCCTTTTCAGTGGAAATGCTGTACGGATATCTGGGTAAAAGAGAAAATGTTCAAAATATTTCATATATTCAAAATATTTCATATTCCCAGAAATTCGATAATAAACAGCCTCGTTTTTTAAGCTTAAGCGCAGACAATGGAAGTGCGTGGCTGCAATTAGGATGCCACAGTTTAATGCTAGTAGTTGGCATTTGGGCGGCAACATTGCTGATATATTACGCTGTACCTGTGGCATTGTTTACACTTTATGGATTCTTCGCTGTAGTAATAGAATTTTTCAAGTTTACATGGGTATCACCATTTTGGGATATGTTTAGAGACGGGCAGTGGGTATATAGTTTAAGCTTGGGTTTAATTTGGATAGCGCTATCCTTGATATTCTTTGGTTTAACCTGTAGCTTATTCGTTGTTATGCCTTCGCTGTACGGCTTTCTCTACATTGATTCCGGGCGAAAAATATGGCAGAGTTTTGCTGGACAATACGGGAAAAATAAAGCGCTAATCGGAAGTTTGGGAGTCATAGCAGCTTGGCTGGCTATTTTCTCGGCTTTGCAGCAGCAGCCACAAGTTGCAGCACTGAAAATGTTGGCGAGTCCCCCCGCAAATGACACGGTTCGCCAAACTTTATTAGCGAATTCTGATATGATTCGATCCGGCTTAGTCAATGCTTATTTGTCTCCTTACCGCTACCTCAGCAGTGTGGGAGAAAACAACCACATTTATGAGATATACAAAAACACTTTGAATTTGCCTGACCAATCGGCTCAAACGGTGCAGAACAGCTATAATTTTTTAATGTCACCGTTTTTGTATCAAGGCTCTAGTGCTGATGTGGAAAAAGCCGAAAAACTCTACGGCGAATTCTTCGATACCGAACTGCAAAAAGGCGACACAGAAGCAGTAAAACACGCGGTGCAGTCAACATCAAACCGGGAAGAAGCTAAAGCTGGTTTGCTGAATGTCAATCAAGAAAAAGTATTGTTGCAGTCGCAAGAAGTGACCGTTAAAGAAAACGGCGACTGGGCTGAGGTTCAACTCTACGAAGTTTACGAAAACCAAACGCCCAACTTACAAGAAGTATTCTACTACTTTTCCCTGCCTGAAAGCGCCGCAGTTACAGGGATTTGGCTGGGAGATACTGGCGATTTAAACAACCGTTTTGTATTTACGGTATCGCCTAGAGGTGCGGCCCAGCAAGTCTACAACCAACAGGTGAGAGAAAGAGTCGATCCGGCTTTGCTAGAACAAATTGGCCCCAAACAATACCGCTTGCGGGCTTTTCCAATCCCAGCTAAACGAGAATCCGCCCAAGCTGGCGAACCAAAGGAAATGCACCTGTGGCTTACTTACAAAGTCATGCGCCAGCCGGAGGGTTGGGCTATGCCTATTTTGGGTGAAAAACGCAACATTTTTTGGAACCAAAATACTCGCCGCACGATTGCTGGAACAGAGGTCGAATACAGCGAGAAAGAAGCAAGAGAAACTTGGCTGCCACCCTTTTTGCCCACAGTCGCACAGCAACCGTTAACAGCGCAGGAGGCGGTTCTACCGGGAGGAAATATCATTTCTGCTAAGCCGCTGGCTGATGCAAATTACTCGCTACCGCAAGGCAAAAAATTTGCAGTTATTCTCGATACTTCCCGCAGCATGGCGACGGCAAATAAGGAAGTAAAAGAGACTTTTGAATGGTTGAAAGCTAATGCAGCAGGCAAGAATGCTGTTGATTTGTATATCGCCAGCGCTGCGGGAATGCCACCTAAGTTGGTGGAAGATGTACGCAATTTCGATGCTGGAAAGGTGACATTTTACGGTACAATCCAGCTCAAAGATATGCTGCAACAGTTTGCACAGTTGCGGGGCGATAGAAGTTACGATACTGTATTTTTGGTGAGTGATCGCCACAGTTACGAATTGTCGGACGATCGCAAACCTAAACTTTCCATCTCTGCACCCCTATGGACAGTGCATTTGGGAGGTTTGCCCCCCGGCTACGACGACGCAACTTTAAAGGCTATTCAAGATAGTGGCGGCGGAGTTGCTACGGATATGAAAGAGGCGATGCAGCGAGTAGCAACGACAGCAGCTTCGGGCGAATCTACAGTTAGCGTGGTTGACGGCTATGCTTGGAGTTATGCCAAAACCCCGCAGTCGGAAAAAAGCGCAAAATCGGCGGCAGTCGCAGAGCCAAAAAATGCTGAAAATGAAGGCTTTAAACCGATAGCTGCACGGCAGTTGATAACTGCACTTAGCAAGCAGAAAAGTTCAAATCAATTGACGCAACTGGATGCGATGCACGCAGTAGCTAAAAATTTCAAAGTGGTGACTCCTTATTCTTCGATGATTGTGTTAGTTAATGACGCGCAAAGGGAGCAGCTAAAAGCAGCGGAAGCTAAGAGCGATCGATTTGACAGAGAGGTAGAATCTGGTAAGGAACAGTTGAGTAAGCCGAATAATCCTCTGAATGTTTCGGGGGTTCCTGAACCCGAAGAATGGCTGCTGTTGGCGGTAGGCGCGATCGGGCTTTTGGCGATTTTCCTCCGCCAGCGGCGCGCGAAAATGGTAGGTTGAAAGTAAATCCGGGTTTGCTACTCCCTCGATGATTCGGCGGTTGAAACCGCTACTACAAAAACAAAGTCTGCCTCCGCAGACTAAGAGAGTGAGGGGGTATCTAAGCCGGGCTTGATATCAAATATTAATCTACAGTCGTCTTTAGACGACTTTAGCTATGAGACAGGGGTTTCAACCCCTGTCGGACTTAAGCTAATAACGAATAACTAATCTATGTCTACAAAAACCCGATCGCCCTCAATCTTTACCGGATAAGATTCCAGGGAATCGCTGGGTGCATTCAAACATTTACCAGTATCTAACTTGTACTGATATTTGTGAAACGGACAGGTAATGATACCGTTGCTTACCTTACCCATGTCGATCGGATATTCTAAATGAGTGCAAGCATTACGGTAACAAGTGACATTCATGCCTTGACGATTCAAAATCACTGAAGTTTCGTCAACTTTTACCTTCAAGACACCCCATTCGGGAACTTGATTTAGCGCTGTTACCTCTACCCACATAAAATATTTTTCCTCCGAAAAAACCAGATCGGGACTTACGCAGAACCTAATTATGTAGGGTGCGCTTTGCACACCTTACTGCTATCCGTAGCGTGTCAAGCCACTTTTGCGTAAGTCCAGATTATCTTATTCCAGCTTTTCCCTACGGATGAATCTGACTCAAAATCACCCTCAACCTGTCATAATCATCCTTCAACAAAACACTCAAACTCCTCCCCGCTTCCACCAACCAAGATCGATCGCGCATCCGCAACTGATAAATCTCCCGAATCGCCGCCGCCGTCAGCGCATCCACCGGCGCATTAGCCACCCCCAGCAGCGTCCTCAAAAAATCCAACTGCACCGTAAAATCAATCACCTCATCGGGTTCGCAGCGATAAACCGCCTGGTGAATTTGCGGCGGACGCGGCGGCAAATACTGATAAATTTTACCCCTAGATGGGCCGTGACCGTTCAACCTTTCCGGCGCAGCCTCATACCCGACAATCGCCACTCGAAACTCGGTTTTGAGCATCGCAAAAATCTGCGGTTGTTCTTCCCGCAACTCTTCCAGCGACAAACCCAAAGCGCGAGCTCTGTGCACCGAGTCGATCGGGCTAGTCGTAGCGTAATAAACCACGCCGTAAATTTGATTTTTCGACTCTTCATCCTCGGCTTTCACCCAACTCCCAAAAGGCGGCATCACGGGAAAGCTTAAGTCTTCCGGTTCCAAACATTGAGCCAAAAACTCCGAAGTTGCCGTCTCGATTACCTCAGCAATGCGATCGGGATGGCGCTCTTTTGTAGCAAATTGGGGTAAAGGTAAACGCATAGTTTTAGTTATTAGTTATTAGTTAGTAGTCATTAGCCATTGGTTTTGTGCTGGTTGTCAAGGGTCTTCAGTTAGTAGCCTGGTCTTGGGTACTTTACCAATTACCAATGACTAATTACCCATTACCAATTACCAATGACTAATGACCGCTGACTACTGACTATTTCGCGCGACCAGCCGTAGCATCGACAAGTTCCAACTGCGACAGGCGGAACGTAATCAGCTTGTCCCAATTGCCACCTTCAAACAGTACCGCGACCTTCCCATCGCTAACTCGCTGGACTTGTCCTTGAAAGGCGTAGTAAATCTCACCCTTATCTTTAACTCGAACTGCCGAACCGGGAAAAATCATAATTCTTTGAATGTTAAGTTTGCTGGTTATAGTTTACCTTTTCTCGTTTCTAGTTCCCAAGCAGAGCCTGAGAACTAGGCAAATCTTCGTCAACCGGAAGACGCGAGGCAAAGCCTCGGAACGAGAGTTTGTTAGGCTAAGGCTGCTACGGAAACTTTACCGGCAATGCGGCCCGCGATCGCCCGCAACTCTCTAGCTGAAGCAGAACCCGGTTGCCCCACCACGATCGGCACCCCCGAATCCCCGCCTTCCCGCAACGGAATTTCCAGCGGAATGCGGCCTAACAGCGGCACTCCCAACTCAGCAGCAGTCTTTTCTCCGCCACCAGAACCGAAAATATCGTATTGCTTGTCGGGCATATCCGGCGGCACAAAATAGCTCATGTTTTCCACAATTCCCAACACCGACACTCCCAACTGCTGGAACATCTTTAACCCCTTGCGAGAGTCCAACAAAGCCACAGTCTGCGGCGTCGTCACGATCACCACACCAGCCATCGGCACCGCCTGCGCCATTGTCAACTGCGCGTCTCCAGTACCCGGAGGCATATCGACAATCAAATAGTCTAAATCGCCCCAATTCACCTGGTAGAGGAACTGCCGGATGATCCCGTTTAACATCGGGCCGCGCCAAATCACGGGTTGGTCTTTGTCAATTAAAAACGCCATCGACACCAATTTGACGCCGTAGTTGAAAGCGGGTTCCAGGCTTTCCCCGCTTTTTCCGTCCCTAACCATCACTTTTGCATCCCCCAAACCCAACATATTGGGGTCGTTGGGGCCATAGATATCCGCATCCAGCAAACCCACCTTAGCGCCGGTTTGTGCCAGCGCTACTGCCACGTTTACCGCCACCGTGCTTTTGCCGACGCCGCCTTTGCCGCTGGAAATTGCGATAATATTTTTCACTCCTTCAATGCCTTGGCGATCGACCACTCCCTTTTGCTGGGGCGTCTCGGCTGTCACCTCCACCGCCACTTTTTCGACTCCTGGCAACTGTTTGACCGCTTTTTGGCAATCTTCGACAATAAATTCTCGCAGCGGGCAAGCAGGCGTAGTCAGCACTAAAGTAAAACTGACGACACCGCCGTCAATTTTTATGTTACGAATCATGTTCAATTCCACCAAACTCTTTTGCAGTTCGGGGTCTTGCACAGGTCGCAGGATTTCTAAGACTGAACTAACATCGAGTGTATTGGGCATTGTGTTCTCCACCATAGCTCTGCAATTGGGTTTGCGAATTTTCGATCGCAGATTTAAGTATATTTTTATTGCTATTTTTTAATGTAACTTCATAGCGATCATTTGCAGACCTACGGTGGCATAATTACATGACGACTGGATTTGGGATTCATCGCCCATCTAAAACTCAAATCTGACAACAGAAAATTTTATGACAGTTTCTACAACACTTAAAACCGCCACTTCCCCGTTTTTGCCACCCGCTGACTCTAGAGCTAGAGTCAGCCAATTTATGAAAAGCCTACAAGACGAAATTTGTCAATCCCTCGAACAGCTCGATGGCCTCGGCAAATTTAAGGAGGACTCTTGGGAACGCTCCGAAGGCGGCGGCGGACGTTCTCGCGTCATGCGCGAAGGCGATGTGTTTGAACAAGGGGGAGTCAATTTTTCCCAAGTGTGGGGCGAAAGTTTGCCAGCTTTGATTCTGGCAAAGCACCCAGAAGCTGCCGGTCACGATTTCTATGCAACGGGTACTTCGATGGTGCTGCACCCCCGCAATCCCTACTTGCCTACGGTTCACCTAAATTACCGCTATTTTGAGGCTGGGCCGATTTGGTGGTTTGGTGGCGGTGTGGATTTGACTCCTTATTACCCGTTGGCTGAGGATGCAGCTCATTTTCACAAAACTCTGAAAGCAGCTTGCGATCGCCACCATCCCGGATATTATCCGACCTTTAAACTCTGGTGCGACGAATATTTCTACCTCCCCCACCGCCAAGAAACCCGCGGCGTGGGCGGCCTCTTTTTTGACTACCAAAGCGCTCAAGGCGCGCTTTACCGCGACCATCATGTCAAAGGCAAGGCCGCTGAGTGCAGCAACAACATCGGCGCGCCGGAACCTAGGACTTGGGAGTCGCTGTTCGCCTTCGTACAGGACTGCGGCCGGGCATTTTTGCCGGCTTACACCCCAATTGTTGAAAAGCACCGATCTAAAGAATACGGCGAGCGCGAGCGTAATTTCCAACTTTACCGCCGCGGCCGTTACGTTGAATTTAACTTAGTGTACGATCGAGGCACGACCTTTGGCTTACAAACCAACGGACGCACCGAATCGATTCTCATGTCCCTGCCACCTTTGGTACGCTGGGAATATTGTTACGAGCCAGAGCCCAACTCTCCCGAAGCCGAACTCTACTCCAAGTTCTTAAAACCGCAAGATTGGGCGAATTGGATGCCTCAGCAGTCACCGACCTGAGTTAAACTACTGGGACAGTAACCACCGCGATAGATAATAAATTTGAGGGAAGGGTCAGTGATTCATATTGATCAAAAAACCCACACGCTTCAAGACGGTACAACAGTTATCGTCTTAGCACCGACAGGACGGTTGGACATCACTACAGCTTGGCAATTCCGCCTCAAGTTGCAAGAGTGTATTTCCAAACTTAGCCGCCATGTTGTAGTGAATCTTGGTCAGGTTAACTTTATCGATAGCTCTGGCCTGACCTCACTTGTAGCAGGTATGCGGGATGCGGATAAAGTTAAGGGAAGTTTCCGCATTTGCAATGTTCATCCCGAAGCCAAACTGGTGTTTGAAGTCACCATGATGGATTCTGTGTTTGAAATCTTTGAAACGGAAGAAGAAGCTCTAGAGGGGGTGCCGCGCGCAAGTTGACCACTCCCGCTTGCATCGTTGCGGTGTAAGCGCAATTTAAGCTTGAGGCTCACAAAATGCGCCGGGACCCTGCACAAGAACAGGAAGCAGGTAAATTCTTGCCAGCTTCCTTATGCTTTCTTCCTTTCTTGAGAGGTTGAGAGGTTCACTAAAACACTAAAGTAGAAGAATAGGTCAAGGTAAAGTCTTGCCTTCTATCCTAGATAGCTAAATCTTTCTTCCTTGTTTCTTGTTGCTTCTTGGTTCAAACCAATATCTCAGCAGCAAAATCCTGACGCTTGACAAATCTAAAAGGGCCCATTAAAGCTCCCCAGATAGCCTTACCTGTCGTGGGGCTTATTCCTTTGTCGTAGCTGAGAAATTCCTCGCCTGCGGCTTCAAATCCCAAGTCTACTTGGTAATTTTGCCCCCCGTAGGCAAAGCCGCAGCGAGTGCCTTCCGGCAAAGATGCCCGAAAGCGATAGCTGTTTGAGGCTAAATTTTGCACTGCAACCGAGAGGGTGCAGCCGGGGAGGAGTTGGATTTGCTCCTTCGTTAGCTTTCCAAGCAAGTCGGGGTTGCAACCGGCTCCTTTGACGGCTGTAATGTCGTGGAACATATAATACTGAGCTTCGATAAGTCCCGGCGCTATCTGTGAGTGCCTCAGTTGCACGATGCGGGGGCGGTATGGCTTGTCTAATTCCAGAATGTTGGCTTGTTCGGCAAACAGGGCAATGCTGGGTTCGGAAAATAAACGAATCGGTAGTGGTCTTTGCCACAAACGAAGGTGAACGTACCACGTCGGCTCTGCTAGCGCTTGTTCCCGGTTGTCAAATTCGCCCGCCATGTACTGGGCTAAAGCTATTAATTCAGGAGAAATTGTCATGTTTGTTTGATTTTTCACCATTAGGGGTTGACAAATAAAAGTTATTGTGATATGCAAGACCATATCTAGGCTGGGCAAGTCAGAAGATTAGATTTATGAGCGATCCCAGCTAAGCTATGATTGTAAAGATACTGGGGTTTTTCCCTCCTATTGCGACATATTAATTGTTGCTGCCGATCGCGCGTAAAATCTTTTTGATAAAATTTTGTCTCGCTTGAAGGCGGCAACGCTTAAAAAAACTGGCACTTGTTGTCAGCCCGATCGCAGAATTGACTCCCCCGACTTTACTCACGCCGCGCTGGCACGCCCGCTACGGCAAAATTATTTATCTATAAGACTCAGGTGAACAATAACCGTACTGTTTCAGATACTAAGCGAAGTTTCTATACGATTCACACTCGACCGATCAACTCAATTTACCGTCGAGTGGTGGAAGAGTTGATGGTAGAAATGCACTTGCTTTCGGCGAATGCCGATTTTCAATACGACCCGATTTATGCTTTGGGTGTAGTGACAGCTTTCGATCGATTCATGCTTGGGTACGCCCCAGAAGCAGACAGAGTTTCGATTTTTAACGCTTTGTGCAAGTCGCTAGAAGACGATCCAGAGCGCTACAAGCAAGACGCTCAGCGATTGGAAAGCTTGGCAGATAGACTTTCTGGGCAAGAGTTGCTCTCGTGGCTAGATCGTTCGACCAGCTTTGAAGATACAGCGGATTTGCAAGCGTCTTTAGGGGCGATCGCCAGCAACCCTCAATTTAAGTACAGCCGCTTGTTCGCGATCGGTTTGTTCTCGCTGTTAGAAAAAGCTGACCCTAACTTGGTAAAAGACCAAGAAACGCGAAACGACGCGATCGCCAAAGTCAGTGCGGCCTTGCACCTGCCAGAAGACAAAGTTAGCAAAGATTTAGATTTGTACCGCAGCAATTTGGAAAAAATGGCTCAAGCGCGAATAGTGCTTCAAGATGTCATCCAAGCGGAACGTAAAAAACGCGAAAAGCGAGAAACAAAAGTTACCGCTGGCCCCTCGGCAGACTCTTCTGACAGCAACAATTAATCGTTTGAGGGAAGAAGGAAGAAGGAAGAGGGAATTCTTTATTTGATGTAACAAATAAAGAAAACTCTTAAATTTTAATTTTTTTTCTTGAATTCTGGCTTCGGTCTTGTGCCTTCTGGCTTCGGTCTTCAGATGAATCTTGCTGACTCAGAAACTAAAAATCCCGCTTTCTGAATTGAGCGGGATCGACTTAACTGAAATAGAGCTGTTGGCGTGGTACTAAGGCTGCGGCTCAAAGTTAGTCGCGTTAGCTTGCAGCCAAGTGCTTAGCTGTGAAAGAACCTCGTTTCCAGAAGACTTGCCCAAAGCTGTCGGGTTTGGGGTGTCGGGCCTGTCCAAGTTGCGGGCGATGGCTGCGTTGACTTCTTTGGAAATCAAATCGTGAAGTTGCTCTTTGGCCCTAGCCCTTTGAAAATGAGCGCCCTCTTCCGTCGTAGCGTACAGAGGTGGCAGCCTATTTAAAGCATAAGCTGCAATATCTCCCACATCGAGACTAAGGTCGCTCGTCGCCTCAATTTCGGCTACCCTAGCGATCGCATCGCTGAGTACCAACTCTTCCATCACGTTGATGAACTGTTTGCGTGGCAGAACCACAACTTCGCCAGTCAACAAAGAGCCCATCAGACGATCGAGCGCCATGTACTCTTCGATCGACAATTCCGAAGCCGTATTGCAGATCCGTCCCACTTCAGCTTCCATAGACGGCGTTAAATAGCCATCCTGCAAAGCCTGTTCAACAATTTTTTCAATACTCATATATGCGTCCCCGCTCAACGGCATCATCAATAAAGTTTTGTGAAGACGCGATTATTAGCGTCTTGAGATTCGAGTTTTGAGGCTTGAGTTGAGAATTTTTATACAAATCCTAACTCAATACTGATAACCCATAAAGTTATCTGCACACCCCAGCCACAAACTTACCCCATAATTGACTGCTAAATCCGTAAAAACCTGTAAAAACTCCTACTCAACTACCTGAAGCCGCCAAGGTACAGGATCGACGGACTGCCCATGCACGTAAAGTCCCCAGTGCAGGTGAGGGCCTGTGGAAGCCCCCGTTGACCCCAGAGCACCAATTACTTGACCAGCTTTCACGACATCGCCTTCCTTAACATCAATCCGGCTGAGGTGCATCAAAATACTTGCTACCCCCTGGCCGTGGTCAAGACCAACGACATTCCCGTGGATTTTGAAGCCTTGAGATTCGCGTCCCACTAGAGACACCCGACCTGCTGCGGGTGCGACTACAGGGGAACCGTAAGCACCCGCATAATCGACGCCGCGGTGGTAGTAGTCCTGAGCAAATACCCCATTATAGTATCGGCGAACTCCGTAAATAGTGGTAATTTCGCCGGAGTTGGGGCGCAACAATTTGCCGTCCCAAAATTTTTGGGGTGTCACCAGTGCTTTAAATGCGTCTACGCGATCGAACTCCGCGTCTGTACCTTCGCTGTCTTTTCCAGGCGGAAGCCAGATGGATTGAGTGGGAAAATCTCGCGATCGGACTTGTACGTTAAACTCCTGCACTCGTCCATCACCTGCGACTTGGATTTGGCGGGCACCGGGTTTGTCTAGCGGCGTCGTCGGCAGCAGGGCCCGAAAGCGGCCGTTGCCGATCGGAAACGCGGGGTAGTTTTTTTGCTGTAGAGAAACTGTTGGAGTTTCCCCGCCGTTACCGTCAACCTGAATCATTACTGACAGCGTATCCCCCAGTTGGGGATTTGTCGGCGTCACAACTACCTGCAAAGCTTGCACCGGCAGGGCAAAACTTAGAATACCACCAACAATTCCCCCGATCGAACTGGCGGTTAACTGGTTCGCTTTCAACTGCCCCCACTGCAAAATCCGACCCGTAACTATTTCCGCACTTAGCCCACCGTTGCCTCGACTCACAGTCATTATCATCACTACGTGTCCTTAACCTTTGTCTCGCTAATATATTTTTAACTATCTAGGCTAACTATAGCAATCCGCAATAAGTCGAGAGAAACAGCCGTAAGTAAAAAGCTTGGGAAACTCAAAGATTTGGAGAGGAGAGACTAACTTAAATAAATACTTAACTTGAGGTGATAAGAATAATAAAAATTCCTCTATCTAATGCGGGGAGGAAAGCCCGCTTGAGCCAGACGCTCACACTACCGTTTCCACGACAAATCCAGGATAACCCAAGTTTCAACAGAAACACTCTTCATCTCTAAGCCGATGGAATTATATTTTATCAATCCTAGCTACTATTGTATAACTTTTAACTAATTGGTATTAATATTAGTTATAGTTCACGGCGCTACAACAGAATAAATTTTAACTCTGCTGTTAAATCAATTTTTTATTGGCAGTTTTTTTGCCGATAACCTTCCTCAAACTCTCTAGTTATTGTAGCCTGTTTTTGGCCAAATAGTATTGATTCTCAATTTTAAAATCTCACATCTTAAATGATATGAGATAACAATTGATAGCTGCTATAATCTTCTCACCGAGAATTATAGGGATTCAAAGCTAGCGGTGAAACCATCTAAGGTCAAGCATTCTTCCATAAATTCCTCTACATCATTGACATCCTCAAGCTGAAATTCCATGATGCGTTGACCATCGCCTTTCATCTTTTTGGAAGAGGAAGGCGTGGCAGGATATTTGGCAGCGAGCGCTTTAAAAGCTTTGGAATGGGTTTCCCAGCTTTCAGCAGAACATTTTATGATTAAAATCCACATGATTAAATTCCTCCTTGGGTTTGGTTTACTAATAGTCTGACACGAGTAAAACTTAGAGCGATAGTGCCGAAAAATCAAGGGATTCTGTGGTTTGGAAAAAAGCTAAAAGCCGAGCCACTATGTGAGCAACACCACCCTTAACATTAGACTCAACATTCAAAGGCATCACCGGATCATGGAGTGATAAGCGTAACAGAAACCAGCCGGATTCGCTAGGTGACGTGCAGGAAATTCGCAGACCTTCATAGTTATTGGGAACTATTTTCCAGTCTGCTTGCTTTGAGACAAATTGTTGCAGTTGTTCAATAACCCGCTCGCCGTGAGGCTTGAAATCATCCCCACTAAGTTTAATCCGAAATTCTGTACTTTCTTCTGGCTCTTTTAAATTTGCAATTAAATCTGGCAAAGATTGATTGGCTAGCTTTGATTTAGCCAATTCAATCAATAATTTGCTGACCAAATAAGCGCCATCATCCAGAAAGTAATTTTCTTTCAAAGCTCCATGTCCAGAGGTTTCAATCGCCAGCCATGATTCCTGTCCGGCTTTATTGAGGCGTATCGACTCGTCAATCACATTTTTGTAGCCGCGTTTAAAGCGATGGTGAATTCCTTTTAAATCTTGTTCGATGAATTGTGTCAAGCCATCGGAGGTAATAGAATCGGTGACAATGGTAGAGCCTGGGTGCTCTTGTAATACGATCGCAGAAATCAAGGCAATTAAGCGATTGCGATTGAGTTCCTTGCCAACTTGATCGACGGCCGCGCTGCGATCGACATCCGTATCAAAAATAATCCCAAAATCAGCTTGATGTTCAATTACCGCTTGACAAATTGACTGCATTGCCTGTTTATCTTCGGGATTTGGCACATGATTAGGGAAAGTACCATCAGGTTCTAAAAACTGACTGCCCGTGGTGTCTGCACCTAAAGGTTTTAACACTTTATCAACATAAAAGCCGCCAGCACCATTGCCCGCATCCACAACAATTTTTAATCCTGTTAGTGGTTCCTCAAAATTATCGGGGTGATTGACTGCTTCCCTAATATTTGTGACAAATTGGTTAGCATAAACTGAGATAAAATCATGCTTTGTAATCTTACCGAGCGATGAGGCTGGCTGAAAGTAATTGCTTTGGGCTAGTGTTAAGATATCTGTAATATCCTGCTTTTGTAACCCACCTTTGGCAGTGAAAAACTTTAAGCCATTTCGATTAAATGGCAAATGGCTAGCAGTGAGCATAATCGCGCCGTCGCAATCAAAACCAGGGGTAATGGTACTCATAAACATGGCGGGAGTTGATGCGATTTCAAAGTCGTACACGGTTGCACCAACTGAGGCGATTCCCTCCATGACTGCTTGCATTAAGGTTGGCCCTGATAGGCGACTGTCACGCCCGATCGCGATCGTTAATTCTGCCGCTGGTTTATTGACTTTTTGCACCAGCCAACTCACAAATGATTTACCTAAGATTGTCGCAATTTCGGGGGTGAGGTTGACTTTTTCATTGGGAACGCCTTCGAGGGCGATACCGCGAATGTCTGATCCATTTTGAAGTTTTGTCCAGTTGAAGATTTGCATAATAATTGATGGTAAGTAAAAATATCGGAGTCGGCGGTTGAAACCGATCATACAAATTTTTGTCTGCCCCTAGACGGCTCAAGTCAGCTTAGCCGAACGTCTTTCGCGGATTAAGAAATAAACAGGGGAGAAATTTTTGATTTGGTATTATTAGTCATTAGGGTGACAGAGTTTTTCTATTCAATCAGCTAATCGGCATTTAAGTTGTGTTTAAAGAAACAATCCCAGTTTTGTGGGTGGGATTTGAGCAACGCCTACAATATCCAATAGAAATGTTGAACCGCTTACTGGGAATTTTTGCCCCATCACCGCTAAGATTAAGCTAGCATTCCTTAGTCGCGTTCAACGCTGTAAATTGCCTGCAAGCGAAACTCACCATGAGGGGGAACTTCCACAATATCTGTAGCTGCATTGGTCGTTTCTACGCAGAGTAAACGCTGGTAATCTGCATCATCAAGGTCGGCCATATTTGCAGAAATTGTCACCCAAGGATTCCACACTACGACGGATTTACTACCCGATGATTTAATGCGAATCCGACGATTGAGGGCGCTATCGTCAATGACTAATTCATTGGTGACATCAAGATAAATGCGATCGACTTCACCTGTTACTACCACTGCACCCACTTGAGTTTTTTCGACACCACCATCAGCTTTATCAAGATACTGGCTATTTTCTAAACCTAAAACCTGCACGCGGTTGATATCGCCGACTTGGAAATAGGTGTGCAAAGCTTGGGTGAGGGGAAATGCTTTGTCGCCTAGATTGCGGGTGATTAATTCTACAGTGAGGCTGGTGCCGATCGTAATTACGATCGCCAGTTCAAAAGCTTGGGGCCAAATTGCTCTAGTTTCATCGGTATCCTTGAGTCCGAGAGTGACTTTGGTTGCACCGTCTGGGGTTGTGGCGGTTTCTAGCACATTCCAGAGGCGATTCCGCACAAACCCATGACTCGGACGCCCCAAGGCTTCGGGATCAGGGCCAAACCAGGGCCAACAGATGGGTATACCGCCTTTGATGGCTTTCCCTTCGGCGTAGTAGGCTTTGTCGCTGACGAACATCAAGTCTGTGGCTTCGGTGGCTGGTTGAAAGGAGAGCACTTGACCGGAATACACAGAAATTAAGGCTTTGGCTTGACCGTTGTCGATGTGAATCATCGGGAAACCACCGTTTCCGGTGGCGAAGGTGAGGTTCCCGGCAATGCCGTAGTCTGTGTTTAATTGGTCAATACTCATGCTGTTGGCTTGGTGAATTGCTTTACAATTATCCGATATTATGGTTGCTAGATTGATTAGATTGTTGGGTTGCACGGGGGAAGGTGCGATCGACACAACGATGCACTCAGAGGAACGAATTGGGAGTGCCAACGGATCGCGAGGCGATGTGCGATCGAACCCACCGACAAACTTTGCTGATTTCTCCGCAAGCAAGCCGATTGCGTTTAGCAGCGAGCTCGTGGAGGATGGGATGCCCCGACCGCCAGCTTCGGACCAAACTATGAATTAGCAGCAACGGCTTACCTGTGCAACCTCGAATGTAGTGCATTTCACCAGCCATTCGCTCTCCCGTTGAGCCATTGGGTTAAATTCAGTTGAGTCGATCGACTCTGATGCGCCCCACTTTACAACTCCTGACGAGTCGGACGGATGATCATTTCGTTGACATCCACATCACCGGGCTGCTCAATGGCATAGGCAATCGCCCGGGCGATCGCATCGGCATCAATGGCGACTGAATACAACTGATTCACCCCTGATGCCGTATCACCATGAGTGATGGTACTGGTCAACTCAGTCGCAACTGCACCGGGTGAAATGTTGGTAGAACGAATTTCACCGTTTGACTCCAGCCGCAGCCCTTCGGAAATGGCTCGCACTGCATACTTGGTAGCACAGTAAACTGCCCCCGCCGGAAATACTTTATGTCCTGCAACCGACGACAAGTTGATTACGTGTCCAGACTTCTGTTGGCGCATAGTCGGCAGCACTGCTGCGATGCCGTAAAGTACGCCTTTAAGGTTGACATCAATCATTTGATCCCACTCCTCCACCTTAATCTGGTCAAGGGGAGACAGTGGCATTAAACCCGCATTGTTGACCAGCACATCAATGCGTCCATAGGTTTCCAACGTTGCGTCAGCCAATGCTTGCACCTGCGCCCGATCGGCAACATCCGTGACTCGATAGGCAACTGTGCCACCTGTTTTTTCGATTGCAGCCACCAAGTCCTTGAGTCTATCTTCGCGGCGGGCAGCAAGCATGAGTTTGGCTCCCCTGGCGGCTAAACGATGAGCGGTGGCTTCACCTAAACCGCTACTTGCTCCAGTAATGATGACAACCTTGTTTTGAATCTCAGACATATTCACTTCCTGTTAGTTGATTAAATCGGCTCACGTCACGGCGATGGGAACGTGCCTTGTACTTGAGGCCGCATCAAAAAAGCCTTTATTGAGCGACTGATTTAAAGAAACACTAAAACAGTCATTCCTAGTGGATTTGTGTAAAACCGATCGCCAATCTATTTAATTACCAAGCGCGAGCGTATTGAATTGGAGCAGGCACCGATTGACGTAGTTGCTGGGCAGCCCGCATCGGCCAATAAGGATCGCGCAGCATTTCTCTGGCAAGTAATACCATATCTGCTTGACCTGTACGGATGATGTGGTCAGCCTGCGCGGGTGCAGTAATCATACCAACGGCTCCGGTGGCGATGTTGGCTTCGCGTCGAATGCGATCGGCAAAGGTAGTTTGATAACCTGCACCCGTCGGAATCTTTTCACCCGGTACAATTGCGCCTGAGGAACAATCGATTAAATCAACACCCAGTGACTTTAATTTATCGCTGAGTGCAATACTTTGTTCAATGTCCCAACCATTTGGAAGCCAATCGGTTGCAGAGATGCGAACCCAAAGCGGTGTTCGATCTGGCAAAACATTTCGCACTGCTTGTGCGACTTCACATAAAAACCGGATGCGATGCTCAAAACTGCCACCATAGTCATCTGTGCGTTGATTGCTCAAGGGAGACAGAAATTCATGCAGTAGGTAGCCGTGAGCCGCATGAATCTCGATTACGTCAAATCCGGCTGCGAGAGCGCGTTGGGCTGCGTTGACAAAGAGTGTCGTCTGCTTCTGAATGTCTTCGATACTCAGAGCGATCGGGGCGGGGCTATCGGGTTCAAATGGAATGGCGCTAGGGGCGATCGAAGTCCATCCCCCTTGAGATTCCGAAAGCACATCGCCGCCATCCCACGGAGGTGCTGTACTGGCTTTTCGACCTGCATGAGCAAGTTGAATTCCAGCAACCGCACCATTGCGGTGAATTAACTCGACGATTCGCGCCAACATTTCAATGTGAGCATCTTGCCAGATTCCCAAATCTTGCGGCGTAATTCGTCCTTCAGGCTCGACTGCTGCTGCTTCAGTCATCACCAGCCCTGCCCCTCCTACGGCTCGACTGACGAGATGAACTAGATGCCAATCATTCGCGAATCCATCAACGCTTGAATATTGACACATGGGAGAAACTGCAATGCGATTTCGGAATGTAACACCGCGTTGATCCAATGGCTCAAATAAATGCGACATGGTTGTAAACCCTTAAGTTATAAAGTGCACAGATGTCAAGCACAGACTTGCTTCACACTGGGAAGTTGACTGACCTCATTCCACCAAGTCCGCAGCTTTGAAGTTCGCGCGATCGTTGCTTCGTACTCTGCGGTCTGCGATAGGTAGGTGAAGACTGGAATCAGGTAGAAATCGACAATGCTCAGTTCGTCACCGAGCGAATACGGGTGTCCTACAGTTAGGGACTCGATCGCCTCTAGTGCAGTCTTTACAGGTGCAACGGCAGCTTTGTCCCACCTACATTCCGAATGGAATTGTCATTTTGAGGTATCAAGAACAACGACAAAATTACTTGTCTAAAACCTAAATCTTTATTGTTAGCAAAAACGGGGATTACTAGAAAAAACACAAAAGTGCCTGAGTAATTATCTAGTATATCGGGTAAATCCGCAAGCAGGGCTTGAATAAATAAAATAAAAACGATTTTAACTAATCCTTTTTACCGAGCGCAGATCTGTGAACGTACACCGTGATAAAACCGCTCAATACAAAAAAGTAATCAACCCCACTTTATTCGGTCTGAAATTGATTAAAAAAAGTAACTTGATTTAATCTCACCGCGCTCATCTCGTTGAGGTGAAACATTACCCTCAATCAAGGCGCAATGCCTCGCTCTACTTGCAAGAGGTTAAGCTTTTTTTGAGGAGTGAAAATCTTTGGTATCAGAAAATACCGGGTTCTATAGTTGCAGTTGCCCTGGGTCCCCAACTACAGTCAACCCACTAAACATAATCAACACATTAGACACTATAATATAACTTTATACTTTTTTCATAAAGTTGTGCAAGAAGACTTCCGACTGATCGTTGACTTAGTTCTAGTTCTCGCTGCTGCCGCAGCAGGAGGACTCTTTGCATCGCTGTTGCGACAGCCGGTAATTCTCGGCTACCTGCTGGGAGGGATCGTAGTTGGGCCGGCCGGTTTGGGGCTGATTAAAGAATTAATTCAGGTAGACACCCTGGCTGAATTTGGGGTTGCCTTTCTGTTATTTGCCTTGGGAGTGGAATTTTCCTTCGCCGAACTCCAAAAAGTTAAAAGCATTAGTTTGGGCGGGGGGGGCTTGCAAATTGTGCTGACGATCGCCATTACTACTGCAATTTCCTTGGCTGTAGGCTGGGTAGAATCGCCAGCTCAAGGCGTGTTTTTAGGATCGATTCTGTCGCTTTCTTCGACAGCAGTTGTACTGAAATGCTTGATGGAGCGCAATGAATCCGGTACTTCCCACGGTCAAGTCATGCTGGGAATATTAGTAGTTCAAGATTTGGCTTTGGGGCTAATGCTAGCAGTTTTGCCGGCACTCAATCAGCCCGCAGAAGAGATCGGCATGACGGTAGCGTGGGCCCTGCTGCGGATCGGGTTATTTGCTGTCGGTGCTGTAGTTGCCGGCATTTGGATGGTACCGCAGTTGCTGCGATACCTCGCGAAAACAGAAAGTCGAGAACTGTTTTTGCTGGGAGTTGTGGTTTTGGCTTTAGGGATTGCGCTGCTTACAGAATATTTGGGTTTTTCCATCGAGATGGGCGCATTTGTGGCGGGTTTAATGATTTCGGAGGTGGAATATGCCGACCAAACTCTAACTTATGTCGAGCCTTTGCGAGATATTTTTGCATCCTTATTTTTTGTCACCATCGGAATGTTAATCGACCCGATGTTTCTGTGGAACCATCTAGAAGTAATTCTGGGACTGGTATTTATAGTATTTGTCGGCAAATTCTTGATTATAACGCCGATCGTCCGACTATTCGGCTATCCGCTAAAAACAGCATTAATCACAGGTTTGGGCTTAGCTCAAATAGGAGAATTCTCCTTTGTACTCGCTAGTGCAGGTCAAGCTATGGGGCTGGTTTCGCGGAACGTTTACCTGTTAATTTTAGGAACGACAGCCGTCACCCTCGTGCTAACTCCCTTTGTGTTGAGAAGCGTGCCGCAGTTATTGAAATGGGCGGAAAATTTCGGGCCTTTGCAGCGCTATTTTGACGAAACATCTCAACCTGTGGCAATAGCTGAAACTTTGCCGGAACAAAATTATGTTGTGGTTTGCGGCTACGGGCGAGTCGGTAGAATTTTAGTCAAAATGCTCCAAAGCCGCAACTGTTCAGTTGTGGTTATCGACGAGTCAGAAAGTAGAATTCAAGAGTGTAGAGTCCAAGGAATTCCTTACATTTACGGGAATGCTGCCAGCTTGCACGTATTGGAAGCCGCCCGGGTGGAACGGGCAAAAGCAATGGCGATCGCCCTTCCCGATCCCATGAGCACTCGCTTGTGTCTGAAGCGGGCTTTAGAATTAGTCCCGGATTTGGATATTGTGGTGTGCGCGAACCAAGATAAAGACATCGAACTGCTTTATCAATTGGGGGCCTGGGAAGTCGTGCAGCCCGAGTTTGAAGCCAGTTTAGAACTGTCTTCCCACTTGCTGGCTGGCATGGGGCTCTCGGCAATGGCGATCGGGCGGGATGTGCAGCAAATTCGCAGCAGCCGCTATCTGGAATTGCGGCCACCGCGCGAACCTTTGGCGATTTCGCGGGATTTGAAAGTGGCGGTTCGAGATATGAACAGCGAGTGGTACAACTTGCCGTTAGGTTCTCCCATCGCCAGTATGACTCTGGAAGAAACTAACTTGCGGCAGTTGACAGGGGTCAGTGTAATGGCAATCGTCCGGAAAGATGGCGAGGAAATTGATTATCCTAACGGCAAGACAGCTTTGCACTCGGGCGATCGACTTTTTGTAGTGGGAGAACCGGAAGAACTCATCAGTTTTGAGTTGCTGGCGAAGGGCGAAGTTGCAGTCCCGCAGGGCGACAGTTCTTGCCAGTGGCTGAGACTGCCAGCAAACAGTCCTTGGGCGGGCAAAAAACTGTCAGAGGTAGAATTGCTGACCCAGTACGGGGTCCAGGTGCGGGCGATCCGCCGGGAAGGGAAATTTACTCGCTGGCCCGACGGAACTACAAATTTGCAAGAAGGCGATCGTTTGCTGCTGTGCGGCGGCTTCTACGAGCTCGGCTTGATGCAGCGGACGGCCTCACCACCGGTGCCGCAACCTGCTTTAAAGCTGCCTTTGGTCAAGGCCCAAGTCATCGAAAAGCTGTTTAGCGATTAGTTAGTGGGCAGTTGACAGTTGGCAGTTGACGGTTGACAGTTCTGAGTTGGCAGTTGACTGTGGTGAGCTTTCCAGCCAACAGTCAACAGTCAACAGTCAACAGTCAACAATGCCCCATGCCCCATGCCCCATGCCCCATTCACCATTCCCCACTCTCAGCCGTTGGGTTTGAGATAAGCAATTGCTGGCCGCGAGATCAGAATTTGTGTTTCTGAGGGATCGAGGAGGCAAATGCAGCTATTATCCTGCCAAAAAATTCTGCCAGCTACTAAGTCGCCGGTCAGGAGTTTGATCTCCACCTGTTGTTTGTCTTTGATGTAGCTTTGTATTAAGCGAACGCTGGGCAATCCGGTTTCAAATTCAGACATAGTTCAGAAAAATATAGTCAAATATTACCTTAAACCATATTCTTCAGTTTATACCGTTTAACCCTTACTGCGGCAATTACAAGCGCCTCTCCCCAATTAGAGAGAAACCCATTGGCGGTTACTTTTCGACCGATATTCATTGAGCCATTGACATCAGGATTAATTAGATATCCCTGTAGAGTTATAAAAATTATATTTGTTTATATTTGACGAGAAAGGACTATAAATTGCAGAAAGTTTTATAATACTGGGAAATGGGTAATTTGGTCATCAAATTATCTAATCAGTTTTAACCAAAAGAGGTTTGTTTTTATGCCGATCGAGTTTGCGAAGTATCACGGACTGGGAAATGATTTTATTCTGATTGACAACCGCCACTCGTCAGAACCGGTGATCACGCCAGAACAAGCTGTGGATTTGTGCGATCGACATTTCGGGATTGGCGCAGACGGTGTGATATTTGCTCTTCCGGCTCAAAACGACACTGACTATACGATGCGGATTTTTAACTCCGACGGTTCGGAACCGGAAATGTGCGGCAACGGAATTCGCTCTTTGGCTAAGTTTATCGCCGATTTGGAAGGGTCAGAGGCGAAAACTCAGTACCGCATCCACACTCTGGCTGGTGTGATTACCCCGGAACTGCGATCTGACGGTCAGGTGAAGGTGGATATGGGGGTTCCCCGGCTGCTGGCTGCGGAAATTCCGACAAGTTTGGCTGCACCGGATGCCAAAGTTATAGATGTGCCGATCGAAGTTGCTGATAAATCTTGGTCTGTTACCTGCGTCAGCATGGGTAATCCTCACTGCATTACCTTTGTAGAGGATGTTTCGGCTGTTGCTTTAGAAACTGTCGGGCCTCAATTCGAGCACAACAAAGCATTCCCGCAGCGTACCAATACGGAATTTATTCAAGTGGTACGTTCGGACTATGTAAAAATGCGGGTGTGGGAAAGAGGCGCGGGTGTTACTCTAGCTTGTGGGACTGGTGCTTGTGCTGCTGTGGTAGCTGGGGTGTTGGTAGGGAAGTGCGATCGGGCAACTGCGGTTGAACTCCCCGGCGGCGTTTTGGAAATCGAATGGGCAGAAGTTTCTGGGCGAATTTACATGACCGGGCCGGCACAGCGAGTATTTACTGGTTGTATTAGTCATTAGTCATTAGTCATTAGTCATTAGTTATTAGTCATCAGTCATTAGTCAGAAGGGATTTTTTGTTTAATTAACAAGCAATAAAAATTATTGAATTCAAAATTTTTATTGAATTCTGACCAATGCCTTCCGCCTTCAGAAGTTATTGGCTGCGGACTGAAGACTGAAGACTAATAACTCAGCCTGAAATCTAAAATCTAAAATCTAAAATCTAAAATCTAAAATTAAGTAGGTGGGCTGGCATGGCTGGAGGTATTTATCTGATTCAGGACGACGACAGGCTGGTAGAAATGATGGAACAGCCCTACGACTCGGAAGACCAGTTACAAGACTTGCTAGTAACTTATCCTAATTTGATCGCGGGAGACCAAATCGATCGGGCTACGGCGCGGAGGTGGCTGTTAATTTCGCGGGAAGCTGCACCCAGCGATGAGGAAACAGCGGTGCAGTGGTCGCTGGATCATTTGTTTCTCGACCAAAATGCAGTTCCTACTTTGGTGGATGTCCGGCGAACTCCTAATGCCGAACTGCGGCAAAAAGTTTTGGGTCAGTCGATCGACTATGCTGCTAATGCGTTGGTTTACTGGCCTGTCGATTCAATTATTGCTCTGTTTGAAGCTAATTGTCGCGATCGGGGTCGCGATCCCGAACAGATTTTTGAAGAGTTTCTCGGTGCGGATGCTAATGAAGACAGATTTTGGCAGAAGGTTAAAACTAATTTGCAAGCGGGTAAAGTTCGCTTAGTGTTTGTAGCTGACGAGATTTCCGCTGAAATGCGCCGAGTTGTGGAATTTCTCAACGAACAAATGGACCCGCTTGAAGTTTTGGCCCTGGAAATTAAGCAGTATGTAAGTGAAGACGGTTTGAAAACGCTGGTTCCCAGAGTGATCGGTCAGACAGCAGAAGCACAGCAGAAAAAATCCAGCGCAACCCGCGAAAGAAGGCGCTGGGATGAATCTTCATTTTTTGCGGAAATCAAAGCTAGACGAGGCGCGGACGAGGCGCAAATGGCAAAAGCAATTTACTTGTGGGCAAAAAGTCAAGAACCCGAAGTTCAAATCCACTGGGGAACGGGGGATGCCTACGGTGGTTTCACGGCTCAATTGCCTCAAAGGGGAAGAAAACCCTATCAGTTATTCACTGTAGATATTGCTGCCAGAATGGAGATTTCTGCTGATAATTACGGTTCCCAGCCGCCGTTTAATGCGGAACAAAATTGGCTGGAATTGAGAAGTAAACTGAGTTCGATCGGTCTGTCGCTACCTATAGAACCGGGTGAGAGAAGGTCGCCGAGTCTGGCTTTGTTTACTTTGCAAGACGAATCTGCCCTCAAGCAAGTTATACAAACTTTTGATTGGGTAATTGAGCAAATTAAAACGTTATAGTCATTAATCAGTAGTCATTAGTCAGTAGTCATTGGTAGTTAATAATTGGTTACGATCGCCAACAAATAACAAATAACCAATAACAACTAACAACCCACAAATAACCAGTAACAACTAACAACCCACAAATAACCAATAACAACTGACTAATGACTACTAATTAATGACTATTGATAGCGAATGTTTGCTTGTTTCATGCGCCGCAGGGCTTCTCCCAGTCGATCGCAATCTGCAATTAAACTAATTCTCACATATCCTTCGCCGCCCGGCCCAAAAGCATTGCCAGGAGTCACCACCACACCCGTTTGCTGCAAAACATTGAGGGCAAAATCAGTCGAACTCATGCCCGGAGTGCAGGGAACCCAAAGATACATGGCAGCCAGAGGTTTGGGAATATTCCACCCTAATTCTGCCAATCCTTCAACCATGAAATCCCGGCGAGTCCTGTAACGATTCTGCACTTCGTGCAAGTAACTATCCGGCAATTGCAGGGCTGTTTCTGCTGCTGTTTGCAAAGCGGAAAATATACCGTAATCTAGGTTAGTTTTTAATGTCCGCAAACCTTGAATTATTTTGCTATTTCCTACTACAAAACCGACGCGCCAGCCGGCCATATTGTAGGTTTTTGACATGGTGTGAAATTCGACACCGATTTCTTTGCCGCCGGGAATTTCTAATAAACTTGTCGGTTGATAGCCGTCAAAGGCTAATTCGGCATAACACAAGTCGTGAACCAGCAAGATTTGATGTTTGTGTGCGAAAGCCACAATATCTTTGTAAAATTCGCGGGGTGCTGTTGCTCCAGTCGGATTACTAGGATAATTGAAATAGAGGATTTTGGCTTGTTCGGCTACGCTGTCGGGAATGTCGGCTAAGTCAATTACCCAGTCGTTTTCTGGTTTGAGAATGATGTTGTGAACTTTTGCACCGGCGATGATTGGGCCGCGAAATAATACGGGATAAGCAGGACTTGGTACTAATATTAAGTCCCCTGGATTGATATAGGCGATCGCAAAATGTGCTAAACCTTCTTTAGAACCCAACAAAGGCAATGCTTCGCTTTCTGGATCGAGTTCAACGTTGTAGCGGCGGCTGTACCATTTAGTAATAGTACGGCGGAAACTGGCAGTTCCTTCAAAGGGTGGATAGCCGTGATTTGCCGGATTTTGGATGGCTGCGACAGCCGCTTCTACTACTGGTTGAGGAGTGGCACCGTCGGGGTTTCCCATTCCTAAGTCTATTAAATCGAGTCCTTGTTCGCGGGCGCGGGCTTTGAGTTCGTCGAGACGGGCAAATACGTAGGGCGGTAGTTTTTGCAACCTGTCAGCAGGGCTAATCCAATCCAAGGTCATTTATTTTGTGTCAGTTGTCAGTTTTCCTGGTTTGTAGTAAGGACTTTCGTCCTTGCTAGCACAGCCTTTTCAGGACTTTAGTCCTTACTACAAACTGTTTTAATTCTTAATCTTTAATTCTCCCACAGGTGCGGTGGTAGAAACCATCGCTGCCATTAATTGTTGGGGAACAACTTTAAAAGGCAGTCGGTGGATGTCGGAATTGGGATTGCAGGCTATGTCGGCGGCGCGCTGCAATTCTGTGATGGTAATGTCTCCGAGTCCTAGGTTGTCTAAAGTTTGGGGTAATCCAATCTCGGCGTAGAATTTTAGCAGTTGCTGTCTGGCGCTAGCAGCGAGTTGATTGTTTTGCAGCATTTCTTCTAGCCGCAGTTGTACTAAAATGCCGTAGGCAACTTTTTCGCCGTGCAATGTGCCGTGACTTGCTAATAGATGAGTTAGGCCGTTGTGGACGGCGTGGGCGGCGACGGTGCGACATTGAGCACCACCAATTCCGCCGATTACTCCTGCTAGCAATACGGCTGCATCTGTGACTTCTTGCCAGGTTTCGCTACCGGGCTCTTTGAGGGCAGCGGCTGATTTTTGGAATAATATATCGCGCAGTATTCTAGCTTGTTGAACGGCGGAAATTATCAGGGTTTGTTCGGAGTGTCCGCTGCTGACTGATGCTTCGTACCATTTGGCGATCGCATCTCCAATTCCTGCTACTAATGTCCGCTGTGGTGCAGTTTGAATTAAGCCGTAGTCGAGTATTAATAAGTCGGGACATCTGGCTAATGTGACATCGTATTGGAATGCACCTTGTTCTGAATAAATGTTAGAAAGGGCTGTCCAAGCCGCACAGGTGGCTGCTGATGTCGGTATTGTGACGATCGGGATTTTGCATTGATAGGCGACGAGTTTGGCTGCGTCTAAGGCTTTGCCGCCGCCTACACCGATGATGAAGTCGGCTTGATGGGTTTGGGCTGCTTCGCGGAGGGTTTCGAGGCTGGTTTCGCTGCAATCCTTGCCGTATGCTGTTTCGGCCGATTTTAACTGCTGCTGTTCGAGGATTGGTTGCAGGTACGATTGGGCGGCGGCGAGGGAGTTGCTGCCGCCGACGATTAGCGGCCGCTTTCCGAAACGGGCGATCGCATCTCCGGCTTGTGCTAGGGCCGATCGACCCCGCAATACACAGGCGGGAGCAATTGTCAAGGAATAAATTGCAGTTGGGGTGGCGGTTTTAGTGCTTTGGGTTTGAGTCATCGAACCACTGGATAAGTGACGAGAAGGTTGACGCTTTGCAGGATTGCTGGATTTTCTAGGATAACTCTAATCTATGCAGAAATGGTAAGTTTTATAAAGTTTTTATTAAGTATTGTTGGGCTGTTGGGGGATGGGAGAGGGGAGTTGAGGGGAGTTGGGGAGTTGAGGGCGATCGAATTATGATTAAAGTTGAGGCTTAACGTACAAATCCCAGACTTGTTTCACTGCTGCTGCATCTGCTTGAGAAATTTGCCCGATTTTCGCTAGCAACAAAGACTTTTCCAAACAATCTAATCTAGACAAACGTACTGTAGTCATCATAAAGTCCTTCGTCTTCGGGTACGTAGCCTTTCAAAAAAGCGTCGTGGCTGCGAGTGTAACATTTCTCAATTAAATACTCCTCGCCATCGAGTACCGAAAACTCGGTTAATTCAGGATTTGTCAAAAAATCTTCGGCTGTAGCAGGTATAAATGGTGCTAGTATTTTATGGCGTTCTGCTATTGGCAGGCTAGCAATTTCTCTAAGTGATAGCTTGAGACTAGGTGCGGTTGTTGACGAACTGTTAGACTCAGAACTTTCGCTGGGTAACTGCTTTTTTTGTTCCGTTTTTTGCACGAGGAATTGTGCAAAGTCGAGCACTTCTTGTTGTTTCTCCCTTGGCAACTGTCGCAGATTCTCTAACACTGCTTGCTCAAAATTAATTGTTTCTGACATCTCAATTACCTTCCCTAAGTGTTTATCGGTTTATTTCTCACGCCGTCAAGTTTTGTAGTTCCCTGTTTGCCAATCCCGCCATAATTTTCATCTTGCCCTCTTACTTCACGCATCACACCGCCAAATCTTGATACTCTCATCACAACTGCCACTAACTAGAGTGTTTCCATCTGGGCTAAAGGTGACAGAAATAACCCAGTGTCCATGTCGAGCAAGAGTACAAATTTCCTGTCCTGTTTTCAGATTCCACAATTTGATAGTATTATCCATGCTGCCACTTGCAATAGTTTCTCGATCCGGGCTAAAAGCCACAGAATTAACACACTTTGAATGACCAGTAAAAGTAATAATTTCTCGTCCATTTTTTAGATTCCACAGTTTTATTTTTCCGTCATCACTGCCACTCACAATGGTTTCTCCATTCGGGCTGAAAGCCACAGAAGTAATGCAATCTGAATGCCCAGTGAGAGTGCAAACTTCCCGTCCATTTTTTATGTTCCACAGTTTGATATCGTCCTCACTACCACTCGCAATAGTTTCTCCATCCGGGCTGAAAGCCACAGAGTTTACACCCTTTGAATGCCCATTAAAAGTAAGAATTTCCCGTCCATTTTTCAGATTCCACAGTTTTATTTTTTCATCTTCACTGCCACTTGCAATAGTTTCTCCATCCGGGCTGAAAGCCACAGAGTTGACTCCCTTTGAATGCCCATTAAAAGTAAGAATTTCCCGTCCATTTTTCAAATTCCAAATTTTAATTCTTTCATCATCACTGCCACTTGCAATAGTTTCTCCATCCGGGCTAAAAATAACAGAAGTAACGTAGTCTGAATGCCCAGTAAAAGTAAAAATTTCCCATCCCTTTTGCAGATTCCATAGTTTTATTTTTCGGTCATAACTGCCACTTGCAATAGTTTCTCCATTCGAGCTGATGGCAACAGAAGTAACGCAACCTAAATGTCCCTTGAGAGTGCGTACACATCTCCATTTCGGCTCTTTAATCCTGAATACCTTTGCTGCTTCTGCTTCAGCCAACTTTTTCAACTCTTGTTCATACACTTCTCGCTGCCTGAATTCTTCTAAAGCTTTTAGTTCAGCATCAGCCAGCTTGTTTAACTCCTTTTCATACACTTCTCGCTGTCGCCGCTGAATATCCTCAAGAATATCAAAATAAGGTTTCACCCATTCTTCTGCCAACCCATCTTCAGCCAATTCATCCTTTAAATTAAACAACTGAGGTTCATAGCTAGGGTCAATATTGAGATAATACAAATCGGCTAAAAATCCCGCCAGTAACTTGTGAATCGCCACTATCAACTGCCGAATCATGCGGAGGGCTTTTTTCTCACTTACTCCAGATGCTAAAAGTGCATCTTTTGCCTCTTCCCAGTCAAAAACTTTGGTAGAAAACAGGGAGACTTCCTGATTATTCAGGAATCCCCAAAAGCCGACGCGAAAAGTTACGGCATAATCGCTGATATCGCTATATAAAATTGTAGTAGGAACCGGAGATAAAATTCGCTGCAAGCGTTCCACATCAATATCACCAATCGACTCAGTGAAATAGTCGCTATAAAACTTAACTGGGCGTAAGACATCCTGTTGAGGATAATGCTGTCTGAGAAAATCTCCCACACTTCTCATTTCAATGGGCAAATCTTCACAGAAGGTTTCCGGGCATTGCTTGCTAATTTTGGGCGGTGATAGTAAGATTAAGAGGCGATGTTGCTGCTGAAGTAAAATCTGTTTAGTTTCCTCTCGATTCAACTTAGAAAACCAAGTATCTTTATCCCAAATTGTTTGAATTTCAGCCAGCTTGACCTGAATATCCTTTGCTTGCAATTCCCGCATCAAATCCCGCTGCAAGGCTGCCAGCTTTACTCTATCCTGCTGTTCCTGTTCCTGCAACTCAATGCGACGCGCTGTTTGTGCTACTGTTAGCTTTAACAATTCCCGATCTCTGGTATCTTTCGCCTTCGCGTATTCCAGCATTTCTTGAGAATAACGCTGTTTTGCTCGCTCTATCTCAGTCGAATCAGATGAGTTATTGGGAGCGGGAATCAGAATATTTCGGTACTTTTGAGAGTGATTGCCGAAGGCTTCTCCTAGTTTGTAGCCGATATTTCTGGCGATGGGTGAGAGCACTCCTGATATGTAGGGAGCGATAGCAGCGATGATTGTTGGAAGCATAAATGTGGGTGAGGATGCGGTTATTAATAGTGTAGCAGGATGTTAGGAGGTATAATTCGGATGGTTGCCAGATATTCTGCACTTGTTGCTTTTTAGATTGAATTTCATCATTGATACTCCTGGACGCAGAAACCAGGTTTTTTACGGAAATAACGTTACATTTTTTATCGGCAGGTAAAACTCGATCGCTCGCCCCTTTCCTATATCCTAGAAAAACACAGGCACGGCCAAGGCTCAAATCAGCTCGGGATCGATCGCCTTCTCTGTGCGATCGCGCAGGAAACCATCCCTAGTTGATGATGGTTGTAACAGAATTTGTGGGATTATGATTTCTGTGCAATCAGCCTTCTTGCCTTCATGCCAACGAATGATTCTGACCTACAAATCCAAGCGCGAAGAATTCTAGACGCGATTGCTTTCATTCCTTTTGAGCAATGTCAACCCTTGACCCGTGGGTTTGAGAGCATTCCTGCGCGTCCTGGCATTTATGCAATCAGGCACAGAACTGATGGATTGCTCTACATCGGTAAAACCAAGAGCTTACGAGGTCGCTTCAGTGGTGGGCACAAAGCTTTTTTGTGGGCATGGCTCGATAAATATAGCGATGAAGACATACGGATTGCAGTACAGACAATTTCTCACTGGCAGAACCCTGCGTTACTATTGGAGCTAGAAGCCATCATTCTAAGAGCTACTGAACCCCCTTACAACGTCCAAATTCCAACTGAGATGTAAAGCCATGCAAGCCAAACTTCAAGAGCAACTTTCCCTCGCTGATGCCGAAGTTATTTTAGGACGTTTTCCTGACCGAATTCGTGCTGCCCTAATTGCTCGTGCTGCTGAAATTGAATATCCAATCGAAGCAGTCATTGAGATGGCGATCGCTAGTTTCCTTGACACGGAGGCATTAGGTTTTGCAGATTGCAAACCAGGACGCGGACAATAACAGCGTCAAGTGGCGATCGCGGCGGTCTAACAACCCGGTTCGAGCGGACTACCGAAAGATATTGGTGGTAATGCAAAAGTTATGTCTAGCCACTCAACCGGAACGTTGCTTTTGGCTGCAACAATGCTTCTAAATTATCTGCCAGTGTTTAACATTAAGCTATTCACCTCTAATTGCTGGAGTTCAATCTATGAGAAAGCCACAAACTGTTAAAGCTTTGGAAGAGCTAGGACGGGTTCAACTCTCTAAGAGTAATCCAAGGAAAAAATGATCCAAAATCAGGGATACTAAGAGAATAATTAATGTGCAATCTGCTGTATGTCTC
>NZ_JAUBUI010000168.1:0-3734 GCF_036705385.1 Microcoleus sp. B3-A4
TTAGAGAAAATAGCAATCAGGGCGCTATTTTTGATTATATCCGACAATCCATCAAGTTATTTATTCTTCAGTCCTTACAAGGCCACACACTTGCAACTTAACTATCAAGTTGTCCTCAAAACGCCAAATCTGAGTTTGCAAAATGACCCGGAATACGCCAACTTTGTCCGCAGATTTATCCGCGAAGGGCAAATCTTAGCCAAATTTTGCCAAAACGCGCATCCGGGAATTGTCCGCATTAGCGATTTGTTTGAGGAAAAAGGCCTTCACTGTTTGGTAATGGATTTAATCGTCGGTCAAAGTTTATTTGATACAGTACGGCAACGGGGGCGACTCCCGGATACAGAAGCAGTGGCAATGATCCGCCAAATTGGAGAAGCATTAAGTGATATTCACCAAGCAGGAATTGTCCATCGAGATGCCCATCCGGGTAATATTATGTTGCGTCCCAACGGGCAAGCAGTATTAATTGATTTTGGTCTTGCAAGTGAATTAATGCCAACTATTATTAGTAGCCGACATCCTCATAACCCTGCTTTTGCTCCTTGGGAACAGCATATTGAAGGTAGTGGTAAACCAACGGTTGATATTTATGCTTTGGCTGCTTCTTTGTATTATGCGGTAACGGGACAAGTGCCAACAGCTTCCCTCAATCGGCATTTTAGAAATGAAGCATTGCCACCTGCGAAAGATTTTGGGGTGAAAGATTGGGTGAGTTTAGCAATAGAAAAAGGGATGGCATCCGAACCGCAAAAGCGGCCGCAGTCGAGGAAAGATTGGTTGAGTTATCTGCGGGAACCGATTCCGCCAACAGTTGCCGATGTTTCGGTACAGCTTAAATCAGCGAGGGGTGTTGACTATACTCGCCTGCGGGATTTATTGGCGGCGGGGAAGTGGCAAGAGGCTGATGAGGAAACACTCAAGGTGATGCTGAAAGCTGGGAGACGGGAGAAGGAAGGTTGGTTCGATAGGGAATCGATCGAGAATTTTCCTTGCGATGATTTGCGGACGATCGACCAATTCTGGGTAAAATACAGTCAGGGTCGTTTTGGCTTTAGCGTCCAGAAAAAAATCTGGTTGGAAGTAGGCGGTAAAGTTGATTATGAGACTGAATGCAAGCTGGGCGATCGTGTGGGTTGGCGAAAAGGATGCAGTTGGTTGAACAAAAGTGACCTAACCTTTAATAAACAAGCACCTACGGGTCACCTCCCCAGGATTGGTGTTTTTGGTGGTTTGGGGGGTTTTGGGATGGTGGGGGTGTATTCTTCTCTCCCATCGAGAGCTGTAAGCTGTAATCTATAGCGATTTCAGCCCTTTGTCAAGTCTTTTTTTGAGAACCTTTTTTTATGAAGTTATCGCCTTTTAGTCATTTCATTACCTGCTACTTACATTAATAATAAATGCCAATAAAAGTCAGAGATATCATTAAACAACTAGAGGCAGACGGTTGGTATCTAGCTAGAACGCGAGGGAGTCACCGCCAGTACAAACATCCTACTAAATCAGGTGTAGTTACAGTTCCCGGTAAACTATCTGACGATTTGGCTCCTGGTACATCCAATAATATTCTAAAACAAGCTCAATTCAAAGAAGTTAAAGAGCAACAAAAACCTAACGAAGTCGAAACCAATCATCAAGATGAGGATCTCAACTAATGCGTTATGCCATCGTGATCGAAAAAACACCCAATAACTATTCAGCTTATGCGCCAGATTTACCAGGATGTGCAGCTACAGGCGTTACCCTTGCGGAAGTACAGCAGCAAATTAAAGAAGCGATCGAATTTCACTTAGAAGGGTTGCGAGAGGAGGGTTTACCCATTCCCGAACCAACTACTCTCTGTGAGTATGTAGAAGCACGGTAGTAGAGCAAAATATTTCATAAATTAAGTCGGTAAAATTCAAGGATAATAAATTTATGCTCTACTTGAATTATAATTTTTAACCCCAGATTCACCTATGCCAACTTTAACTGATATTGGCACTCTCATCATTTCCACACCAGAAACCTGTGGAAATTGCCCCCGCATCGCAGGCACTAGAATAACAGTTCAACGAATCGCTGTTTGGTACAAAATGGGGATAAAACCAGAAAAAATTATTGCAGAAATTCCCCACTTAAATTTAGCACAAGTTCATGCAGCATTAGCTTACTACTACGCCAATAAAGAGCAAATTGATGCCGATATTGCGATTGAAGAAGCTGAGTGCGATTGCTTAGCCAATGAACACAAAGTGGGGAGTTAATCGTTAGATACCCTGACTTCTTAAAGAAGTTAGGGTATCTGAGTATTCTATCGTACAAGCTGTACAGCCTAACTAAAAGATCGATCGTCAAACGGCAATTCATCAAACCGCGAATCAATATCAGCCTCAGAATTCGCAACAGGGGAATTAGCGCGAGATTCCGGCGGCTTTGCTGAATGCACCTTTGCTACTGGTAACTTTGTCGCAGATTCCAAAACAGTCGGCTCGGATTTCTGTAAATTAACTACAGGTAACTCCCCGCCATTTTCTCCATTTTTGCTCGTTTGATTCCACATCATCATTCCCAGCAAACCATCAACCAAACCGCCACCGCTACCGTTGCCTGTTACCGCAACATCCGGCACTACTCGCACGTTGCGATCGCCTATAATTTGCATTAACTGCAAAGCGGTATAACCCGAACCACCCAAAGCTACAACACCCGCGCGATAAGCTTCAGCTTGAGCATTTCCCTTCACCCGAATCGACTCCGCTTCGCCTTGAGCTTGTTTAACCTGAGAATTCGCTTTCAACTCAGAAATCTTCACGCCTTGTTCCGATTTCACCATCTCTTGTTGAATCTCAGCCAGCGCGGTTTCCCGCACCAATTGTTGCCGCTGAGTTTGTGCTAATTGCTGTACCTCATAAGTCTTGCACTGTTCCTCAGCAATTTTGCGATCTGTTTGAGTTTGCATCAACTCTGCAGGCGGCAAAATATCCCCGATTAAAGTATCAATTACCTGCACGTCGTAGGTTCGGAAAGCTGCTTTGATATACTCGGCAGCTTCCGCTTGCCTGCCGCTTCTTGCGGAGAGAAAATCTAGTACAGAATAAGCTTGAGCCGAATTGCGGAAATAATTCCCGATTGTCGGCTGCAATACGTGGTCAACTAAGTTCTGCATCGAACCAACGCGAGAGATAACTTTCGGAGCATCCAAAGCGCCGACGTGAATAATCTGAGCTACTTCTAAATCAAAGGCAAAACCGTCTTAATAACGCACGGTTAAAGACGAAAGTTTAGAATCGTAACTGTGCCTTTCTGTTTTGCCATACCAATTAAATACTATATTAGTAGTCGGCACTAACTCTACTTTCAAAATGCGAGTATTCAGCGGATGTTTCCCAGGATAAAGGGGAGTTCCCCAAACGCCTTTATTGCCGACATTTACTAAATTTCCGTGAGTGAAAGCAGCGCAGCTCACATCTTCAGAGGTTTTGCCGACATAGGAAATCACCGCGCCGACATAGCCGATCGGGATTTCGGTCATCGGCACTTGTTCCACCCCGACAAACCAAGGATTTAAATTCCAAGAACCGGAAAGCAAAACCTGTTCCTGCAAACCGCGCCGCCCGCCGCCGCTGATAAATTTCTGCGCGTTTTGGAAGTTGTCGTGATTGGGAATAATCGGGGAGCATCCCGGTTTTGCGCTTTTGAGCATCAAACGGATATTGAGCCGTTAAGGTAGGCGCACCGAAGCTTAAGCATTT
>NZ_JAUBUI010000044.1:0-51183 GCF_036705385.1 Microcoleus sp. B3-A4
AGGGACTTCCAAGCGTAAAAAAGCCTTCAAGAACTCGGTCTAAATCCCAATTTTTCCTCTTCCATATTTTCTTTTAGTAACTCAGCCATAGCTGAGTCAATTTATGCTGCTTAGTCTAAACACCAGTAATTACACTTGACACAGAAAATGATTGCAAGTAAACTAATAATTACAAGTTAAGTTTTGATAAACCCAGGGAGTCGCTAAACAAATGGTTCTGAGCGAGGAACCCCACATAAGGGGACAGCCCGATCAAACTTTGAAACCGAAGACAGACATCAGGGAAAGTAAAAATGACCAAGAGACGCAATCTAAAAACTCACCAGCCCAGCCACACCCGTCAAAGCCTTACAGCCTCCGGTTGGCTAAAACCCCAGTGCTGGCAAATCTCCAAAACAGAAGCCGCCGAAGCCCTGAGAATGCCCGTCAAGCGCATAGTCAAAGTCTACCCCAAACAACATCAAGTAATAGTCGTTTACCTGAACAAGAAAGGACAAAAATGCAGTTCTTTTTTCAGCTACAGACTATTTGCCAGATGGCAACAAGAGGCGATCGCAGCAGTTGCCCGTTGGCGAAACCAGCAAATCCTAGCACCCCTAGAAGTCAGTGTACAATACGACCTCGAACATTTCAAATATCCAGTGGCGATCGCCGATGCAATTTGGGAAGCCCTACTCAACCAGATCTCCCGCGTAACAAGGGAACTGAGGCTGAGCAAACAATGCGCTTAGCCCCCCATCACTCCATCAATTAGTAGAAGCCGCCAACTCAGCCAAACGTTCCTGCTGATCCTGAGAAATGCAAGTTTGAATAATCCCCTCAATATCCCCTTCCAAAACACTATTGAGCGAGAAATTTTCCCCCAAACGGTGGTCGGTAGCCCGATTGTCCTTATAGTTGTAAGTGCGAATCTTCTCCGATCGCGAACCAGTACCAACCTGAGCTAAACGCCGCGACTTCACCTCATCCTGCTGCTCCCGCAACTTCATCTCATAGAGCTTAGCCCGCAAAATCTGCATCGCCCGCTCCTTATTCTGCAACTGACTGCGCTCCTCAGTACAGAAAATCCGAATTCCCGTCGGCTTGTGAAACAAATCCGCAGCAGTTTCCACCTTGTTCACGTTTTGACCGCCAGCGCCGCCCGATCGAGCCGTACTCATCTCAATATCCTTCGGATCGATGTGAATCTCCACATCATCAACCTCCGGCATCACAGCCACCGTCGCCGTCGAAGTATGCACCCGGCCGCCAGCCTCAGTCACCGGCACCCGCTGCACCCGGTGTACTCCAGCCTCAAACTTCAGCTTGCTGTAAACGCTATCGCCTGTAATTTCCAGAATTACTTCTTTAAAGCCGCCCATTTCCGCCAGCGACTCGCTCACCAACTTCACCTGCCAGCCTTGAGTTTGAGCGTAACGCGAATACAGCCGCAGCAAATCTCCCGCCCAAATACTAGCCTCATCTCCGCCAGTACCCGCCCGAATTTCCAGCATAATATTCTTGTCATCATTCGGGTCGCGCGGCAGCAGCAAAACCTTCAAACGACTTTCCAAACTCTCCAGTTTCGACTCAAGTTCCTCAACTTCCAGCGCAGCCATTTGCTGCATTTCTCGATCGCCCGCTGCTTCCTTGAGAACCTGTCGCGCGCCCACCAAATCTTCCTGAGTGGTTTTCCACAGAGCAAAAGTATCGACCACTTCCTCCAAGGACGATCGAGCTTTCGCTACCCGTTGAAACTCTTGATTGTCCCTAGCGACATCCGGGTCAGCCATGCGGCGAGTCAACTCATTAAAAGTTTGCTCTACCGACTTCAATTTATCCAGCAAATAAGATTCAGCCATTGTCAGTTGTCCTTTGTCAATCGATTTTAGATTTTAGATTTTAGATTTTAGATTTTAGATTTGAAGAACAGTTGGGATAGAATCTCGATCAAACTCAACTGCCTGCATAGCAAGTCTTCAATCTAAACTCTCCCATCCGAGGGCGGATCGATTTTAGATTTTAGATTTTAGATTTTAGAACTCAAGAGCAGTTAGGATAGAATGTCGATCGAACTCTACTCGCTCGAAGTAAACTGCCTGCATAGCAAGTCTTCAATCTAAAATCTAAAATCCAAGGGCGGTAAGTTGCCAGTAGAAAAAACTACTCTCAACAAACTGCGGACAAATGACAATCCGGCTACTTCTTCTTTTTGCCTTTACCAGCAGCCTTAGCAGCATCTGCTTTCGGGTCTTCCATTTTCAGCGGTCCAGAGGAAGCATCTGCCTTCGGCATTTCTACCTCGGTCATGCCGTATTTCCGCATAAAGCGCTCCACACGACCTTCAGTATCAATAATCTTCTGAGTGCCAGTATAAAAAGGATGATTTCCCGACCAGACATCAACTTGAAGCTTTGGTCTAGTTGAACCCACAGTCATCACAAGTTCCCCGTTGCAATAAACCTGAGATTCGGGATACCACTCAGGGTGAATGCCATCTTTTGCCATTGTTTTTTACTCTCTAATTTTTGACTTTACAACCATTTTAGCTGCCGCAGGACTTGTACACCAACAACAGCACGAATTTTGCCTTATATCTGTTGGAACCAGGAATCAGGAATCGGAAATAAACTTCAAAAAAAGGCAGATATAATCTGGATAGATAATTTTTGCCTTTTCCTGGTTCCTGGTTCCTTCTTCCTTCTTCCCTCGATTACCGCTTCGAGTATTGAGGAGCTTTGCGAGCTTTCCGCAAACCGTACTTTTTCCGTTCTTTGGCCCGCGGGTCGCGAGTCAAATAGCCCTCAGTCTTCAGAGGCTTGCGGTTGTCCGGGTCTAATTGACAAAGTGCTCTAGCCACACCCAAGCGAATCGAGTCAGCCTGACCTGTCAAGCCACCGCCTTCGACTTTTACCAAAATGTCGTACTCATTTTCCAGACCCAAAGTTTCCAGAGGGGCCTTAGCGAGAGCCAAATAAGTAGGATTGAATTGCAGGTACAAATCCCCCTCTTTACCATTGACAGTCAGTATGCCAGTGCCGGGAACCAAGCGCACCCGCGCTACGGAACATTTGCGGCGGCCGGTACCCCAGTACACAGCGCGACCCGATGTATCTGTTGCTTGCATTACTCATTTCCTCCCGGAATCGTGTGAACAATTAATTCTTCTGGTTTTTGAGCTTGGTGCGGGTGGTTGGGGCCAGCGTACACCTTCAGTTTAGTAAACAGTTGTCTGCCCAGAGATGTGTGAGGCAGCATTCCCCGTATAGCTTCTTCGACAATTCTTTCGGGCAAACGTGCTTGTAATTTGGCAAAAGTTTCTGTTTTCATGCCGCCCGGTCTTCCAGAATGGCGGCGGTAGATTTTCTGGGTGCGTTTTTTGCCAGTAACAGCGATTTTGTCAGCATTGATGACAATTACGAAGTCGCCGGTATCCATAGAAGGAGTGTAAGTCGGTTTGTGTTTCCCCCGGAGGTACATGGCAACTTCAGTTGCCAGACGGCCCAGCCGCTGGTCGGCGGCATCGACCACGTACCACTTGTGCTCTAGGGAGTCTTGAGTAGGGACGTAAGTTTTGTTCATTGTTTGTGGTTAGTTGTCTATTAACTGTTAACTGTTGTTAGTTGTCAGTTGTCAGTTGTCAGTTGTCAGTTTTTAATTGTTAGTTGTCCTTAGTTTTTTATTAGTAGTTACCTAATGACTAATGACTAATGACTAATGACTAATGACTAATGACTAATTTTGGCTGAGTGTCGTACCAGACATCTGGAGGAAAGGGAAATTCTGAATAGCCAACCCGCAGCAGGCACAAACCTTGAGCTGGAGCGGCATATTTTACCATTTCTCGGCGTTCGTTGACCCAGATATCTGTGAAATTGTCGATCGGCCTTTCCCCGCGACCCACCTGCACCAGCAACCCCACCAGCAGCCGCATCATCCCGTACAGAAACCCGCTCGCCTGAACCTCAATATATATAAGAGGCCCAGAACGCTGACACTCGGCCGCTTGTACGTCCACCCAGGAATGGGGGCGTGCAGACCCCGCGCGGTGGAAAGCAGCCAGGTGATGCCGCCCGATTAGCGGTGTCAATGCTGTCTGAATCAAAGATTCATCCACAGGGGCGTGATAGCAGTGCCAAGCAAAAGGACGCACAAACAAATTAGGGGTCGGGTCTGTATAAAGGGTGTAGCGATAGCGCCGCCAACTGGCTGAGAACCGAGCGTGCCAGGTAGGTTCCACCTTTGCCGAAGCTCGAATTAAAATATCTTTTGCCAGTCGAGAGTTGAGAACGCTTGCCCAGCGGTGAGCCGGAATTGGGCCCGGGGCGTCAAAATGGGCTACTTGAGCAGCGGCGTGAACTCCCGCGTCAGTTCTCCCGGCAGCGTGCAGCGTTACCGGGCGTTCCAGAACAGTCGATATTGCTGTTTCAATTTCTTCTTGTACTGTACGCTGGTTCGGCTGTCGCTGCCAACCGTGAAAGTTAGTGCCGAGGTATTGGATCACCAGAGCAACGCGCTGTATCGATTGGGGATTGTCGGTTGGGGATTTTGGATTGTCAGTCATAAATCACAAATCTCCAACCCAAAATTGAATTAAACCAGTTCAACGATCGCCATTTCGGAATTGTCTCCTTGACGGGGGACAGTTCGTACTACGCGGGTGTAGCCCCCGTTGCGCGAGCCGTACCGTTCTTGTGCCGCCTCAAACAAGGCGTGTACTAACTGTTTATCGTAGATATAGCCCATAGCTTGGCGGCGAGAGGCCAAGGAGCCATCTTTGGCCAGGGTAATCATCCTGTCCGCCTCTGAGCGCAGCGCTTTGGCGCGCGCAAGAGTGGTCGTGATTTTACCGTGGCGGATTAATTCGGTGGTCAGCGAGCGCAGTAGGGCGCGGCGCTGGTCAGCCGGTTTGCTGAGTTGGGGAACGCGACAGCGGTGACGCATGGCAGTTGGTAATTGGTAATTGGTAATTGGGCGCCGGGATAGTCCGCGAGTTTTGAGCGGTGAATTCTTTAACTTAAAAACTCACCTACTTAAAATTCAGAACTTTTTTATCCGTTACCCGTTGATTAACTTTTAGCTGATTTTTCCTGTGGCAAGGTAATGCCCAAGCGTTTTTGTAAAGCTTCAATCACTTCTTCTGCGGACTTCTGCCCGAAATTCTTGATCTCGAGCAAGTCTTCTTGGGTATAATCCAATAAGTCTGCGACTGAGTTGATCTGAGCCCGCTTGAGACAGTTGTAAGCCCGGACGGACAACTGCAATTCTTCGATCGGAATTTGGCTGGTAGGATCGGCTTCACCGGGATACTCTGGTTTGAGAGAATCTTGGGTGATGTCTTTGAGAGGTGCAAATAAATCTACCAGGATGTGGGCAGATTGACTCAAAGCTTCTTGAGGCGTCACGCTGCCATCAGTCCAGATTTCCATAATCAGCCGGTCTTTTTCGACCGTGCCGCCTACCCTAGCATCTTCAACGCTGTAGTTGACTCTGCGAATCGGCATAAAGATGGCGTCAATTTGGAGAAAATCCAAAGCCGACCCATCATCGCGACTGCGGTCTACTGCTCGGTATCCGATGCCTTTTTCAATTCTGAATTCCATTTCCAGAACTGAGCCGGGCGAGAGAGTTGCAATGTACTGGGAGCGATCGATCAATTCCACCTCAGAGGGCAAATCGAATCGATCGGCCGTAACTGTGACGGGCCCCTCAATCCGCAACCTGCCGATTTGCGGCTGCTGAGAATGAGTTTTGAGGACGACCTCTTTCATGTTCAGGAGAATTTCTAGAACATCCTCACGTACCCCTTCGATCGTGGCAAACTCGTGATTGACGCCCGCGATTCGGACTGAAGTTACTGCTGTTCCTTCCAAATTTGACAGCAGAACTCGCCGAAGCGCATTCCCAACAGTTGTTCCTTGACCGCGATCGAGCGGTTCCAGAACAAATTTTCCGTACTGACTGCGGTCTTTGTCAGTGTTAGACTCTATACATTCAATTTGAAACTGCGCCACGGAGTGACCTCCCTTTTCCACTTTGGATTTTTGATTTTGGATTTTAGATTGCAGAGCATACCCCTGAACGGATTTCGGATTTTGGATGGACGGGGCAACAGTTAGAACCATTAGTTTTTGACTTTAAGCAGTTAGCCATTATCCAAAATCTAAAATCTAAAATCTCAAATCGTTTTAGACTCTACGCCGCTTGGGAGGGCGACAGCCGTTGTGAGGAATTGGGGTAACATCTCTAATCAGGGTGATTTCCAGTCCCGCCCCTTGCAGCGCCCGGATTGCAGTTTCTCTACCTGCTCCAGGCCCGCTCACCATTACTTCTATTTGGCGCATTCCTTGGTCGTTGGCTCTGCGGGCAGCACTTTCTGCTGCTGTTTGAGCTGCAAAGGGAGTCCCCTTCTTAGCTCCTTTAAAACCGCTGGAACCTGCCGATGCCCAGGATATCACTTCGCCGTTGAGGTCGGTAATAGTTACTATCGTGTTGTTAAAGGTAGACTGGATGTAGCCTACCCCATTGGGTACATTCCGTTTCTGCTTTTTTGCACCAGATTTCTTGCCTGTTTGTTGTCGCGCCATATTAGTCTCTTTAACGTTTCTCTCAACTAATGTCCCGAAGCGCTAGGAGCCAGCAGCCCCCAGCGTATTTTTCCAAAAAAGATGTTACTTCTTGGAAGGTGCCTTTTTCTTGCCCGCAACTGTTCGGCGGACGCCACGACGGGTTCTGGCGTTGGTACGGGTTCGTTGTCCCCGCACCGGCAGACCCAAACGGTGACGCCGACCGCGATAAGTTCCGATGTCCATCAGGCGCTTGATGTTCATTGACTCCCAGCGCCGGAGGTCTCCTTCGATTTGGTATGTTGTTTCTACATGAGCCCGCAGAGCTGTCACGTCGGCCTCTGTTAAATCCTTGACGCGAGTGTCAGGATTTACGCCTGTTGCAGCGATAATTTTTTGGGCCCGCGACAAGCCTATTCCGTAAATGTATGTCAGACCTATTTCGACGCGCTTATCGCGTGGAAGGTCTACCCCGGCAATCCGTGCCACACTTTTTGTCTCCCTAGTTTTCCTGTTTGGCTACAATGTTCAATTAGGATGCACCTGCGTGCAGTGCCCAATCTTCCTTTTTTCTAACCTTGGCGTTGTTTGTGTTTCGGGTTAGTGCATATCACCATCACTCGACCGCGACGGCGGATGACGCGACATTTTTCACAAATTTTTTTGACAGATGCTCGAACTTTCATCTTTCTTCCTGCCTGGAGAACCCCGCTCTAGCGGAGAACAGGCACGCTGGGACTGCCCGTAGAGCGGTGGGAGGAGAGGCTGGGCAAGGTGTAGACCTCTCCTCGATTAAATTGTATAAAGTGCGGGTTGTTTCATGAAGGAGCCCGCTTGCACCCACTCCCATTGCTGGGGTAAAGTTCGGCTGCACAGAACAAAAATGTTGGTGAGCGATACTTTTACGGTGTAACAATGACTTAACCCGGTACACCGGTGGGTTGTTGACGCCCTTCTCGGCAACACTACAAACGTAGCATTATAGCATAAATTTGACGCTTTTTACCAAATTCTCTCTAATTAAACTTAGAATTAGTTTTTAGAAAGTTTTATCTAAGCCTATTTTTTCCGAAGGCGATAAGTAATCCTGCCTTTGGTCAAGTCGTAGGGAGTCAATTCGACTTTGACGCGATCGCCAGGCAGAATTTTGATATAGTTGCGGCGGATCTTGCCGGAAATGTGAGCTAGCACGTTAAACCCATTATCTAGGTCAACGCGAAACATCGCATTAGGCAGGGATTCCGTCACTGTCCCTTCCATTTCAATTAAATCTTGCTTAGACAATTTGGTATTTACCTCAACTCTACATTTGATTAACTAGGAGTGTCCCGCTGTTTACCTCAACACCTATTTACTGGTAGGAGTGAAACGGGAAACGGGGCAAGAATTCGGGCGACTCGATCAACTTCTTGACTCAACCAACGGCTCGCTTTAGCTTTACTTGAGTAAAGTTGTGGCAATTAGTATTGAGTTCAATCCGGTCTCTAGCAACCCTCACAAAACCTAATAGCACAAAAAGCTCCTAGTTAACATATCTTAGCAAAAGCTTGCGAGTAACAAGCTGTATTGAGAGGGTTCAAGAGTCGCCCGAGAGAACTTGTTGCAGTTCGGCTGTCACTAATTCCATCGCTCGATCGCCATCAACCGCAACTAACTGTTGGCGGCCGCTGTAAAAATCAATCAAAGGCTCAGTTTGCTCGCGATAAACTTGCAATCGGCGGCGGATTGTCTCCTCATTATCATCCTGACGCCCCCGCGACAGCAGGCGAGCCACCAAAACATTGTCAGGAACGTCCAAATTGACAGCTCTGAGAGCGCAGTCCTTTCCAGACGTACTTCCTTCAACATGGCAGAGCAGTTTGTCAAAAAAAGCTGCCTGCGCGACTGTGCGGGGAAAGCCGTCGAGAATCCAGCCAGCACGAGCATCTGGCTGATTCATACGTTCTTGCACGATATCCATCAATAACTCGTCAGGAACCAACTCTCCCCGATCCATGTAGGATTGTGCCTTTTGACCCAAGTCAGTTTTGGCAACTACGCAGGCGCGTAGGATGTCACCTGTAGAAATGTGGGGTATTTTCCAGAGAGCTGCTAAGAGCTGAGCCTGAGTTCCCTTTCCTGCCCCTGGAGGCCCCATAAAAATCAATTGCATTGCGATTACTTCACCATTCCTTCATATCGCTGGGAGATGACGTAAGTTTGAATTTGCTTAGCAGTTTCGATCGCGACACCTACTAAAATCAGTAGGGAAGTTGCGCCAAAACCTCTAAAAGTTTGCACTCCGATCGCGCTTTCTACAGCAGTTGGTACAATGGCCACCAGACCGAGAAATATCGCTCCCAAGAAAGTCAAACGGTTCAAAACCTTCTCCACATAATCGCTGGTTTTCTGACCGGGACGAATTCCAGGAATGCTGGCACCCATTTTCTTCAAGTTCTGAGACATATCTACGGGGTTGACAATCAACGAAGCGTAGAAATAGCTGAAGAACAGAATCAAAGTCAGATAAAACAGCGCGTAAGCCCAAGGGGTCGGCCCATTCGGACTCAAAACATTAGCAACTTGAACCAAAAACGGGTTATTGAGAGACTGAGCGAGGAAAGAAGGCACAATCAAAACCGAAGATGCAAAAATAATCGGCATCACTCCGCCTTGATTCAAGCGCAGGGGCAGATAGCTCCGGCTCTCCCGATAAACTTTGCGGCCGACTTGGCGGCGGGCCGAAATAATCGGAATGCGGCGAGTACCTTCCTGAACAAAAACAATCCCAACAATAGTCACCAAAAAGACCAGCAGCAGAACTACTACACGGCCGACAACTTGCGTGTCCCCACTTTGAGCCAATTCAAAAGTTTGTCCCAAAGAGCGCGGCAATACCGACACAATATTGATAAAAATCAGTAGCGACGCTCCGTTCCCGATACCTCGTTCCGTCACCACTTCCGATATCCACATTACAAACATTGAGCCTGCCGTCAAAGCCAAAGCAGTTTGTGCTATGAATAAAGGCGATGGAGATTGAGCAAAAGGGCTGACCCAAATCGCAATGCCAATACTTTGCAGAATTGCCCAGCCCAAAGAAACGTAGCGAGTAATTTGAGAAATCTTGCGCCGCCCTGCTTCTCCTTCATTTTTCTGCAAGTCTTCTAAGCTTGGCAGAGCCGCAGTTAGAAGTTGCACAATAATTGAAGCATTAATGTAGGGCAAAATCCCCAGCGCGAAAATCCCCAAAGCTGACAAGCCACCTCCTGAGAACAAATCCAAAAAGCCAATTAAAGGGCTATTTTGGACGTTTTGGGCAAAGGCGACTCGATCGATGCCGGGGACTGGCAAGTGGACACCCAGGCGTACTAAAATCAGTAAGCCAAGGGTTACGAGGATGCGGCCTCGTAAACCAGCAGCTTGAGCCATCTGCATGAACGTCTCTTGTGCAGTTGGCGCTTTTTCTCTACTAACGTCCATAGTTACGATTTTGGATTTTAGATTTGGGATTTTCGACTAAATCATTTTCTGATAGCAAGCTTGAGGATTTGAGATTTGGACAGACTCTCAAACCTCAAATCTTCACGCAACTAATTCGCAACTTCCGCCTGCAGCTTCAATTTTGGTGCGAGCACCTGCGGTAAAAGCCGAGGCGCGCACTTGCAAAGGTACATTCAGTTCACCATCTCCTAAGATTTTCAGCGGCCCGTCGTCTGTGGTGACAATTTTTGCTTGGATCAAAGAGGCGAGAGTAACTTCTGTGTTTGCTGGCAGTGATGCTAATTTACTTACATTAATGGTAGTGTACTCTTTGCGGTTCACTAGAGGGAAGCTTTTCAACTTGGGGAGACGGCGGTAGAGAGGATTTTGACCTCCTTCAAAACCCGGTCTAGTGCCGCTACCGGCTCTAGATTTTTGACCGCGCATCCCTTTGCCGGAGCTCGCGCCTTGACCGGCAGAAATACCTCTGCCCAAGCGTCGGGGGCGCTTTTGGGAGCCTGCCTTGGGTCGGGCGTCTTGCAATCTCATAGTTTTAGTAATTGGTAGTTGGTAATTGGTATTTAGAGAGGGGGTACGCAGTAGTTTTGAGTGCGTGAGTTTTAAGTTGCGGATTTTTTTATTTTCAACGCAAGCACTTAACACTCAAAACTTACAGTTTCCCATTCTCGCGTGCCCTAACCGTAGAGGTTTTCTACTGGAATTCCGCGCTCTTGAGCAACTTCGGACAAGGTGCGGAGGGTGGAGAGGGCATTGACTGCGGCTCGGGCGTTGTTTAAGGGATTTCCAGAACCTAGCTGTTTGGCTAAGATATTGCGGACTCCTGCTAGTTCGAGAACAGTTCGCACTGCTCCCCCTGCAATTACCCCGGTTCCCGGAGCGGCCGGCCGCATCATCACTTTAGCTCCGCCACCGTCACCGTTGATGGGGTGAGGGATGGAGTTAGATTTGGTGAGGGGGACTTCAATTAGGTGCTTTTTGCCGTCAGCGACGCCTTTTTTAACGGCACCGATTACGTCGCTAGCTTTGCCGACTCCTACTCCAACTTGACCGCGTTCGTTGCCGATAATGACTATGGCGCGGAAGCTGAGTTTTTTACCACCTTTGACTACTTTGGTAACGCGCCGAATCTGAACAACCCGTTCTTGCCATTCGGATTCTTTTTCGCGCCCTTTGTTGTTGCTGCTGCTTTTTTTCTTGTTGCGCTGTTCTTTTTGTTCTGCCATAGTTTTGTCCTGTGGGAATTAGTAATTGGTGAAAGGCGATCGGCAAGTGGTAATTGTTTGAGTAAAAAGTAAAAATAGAAGAAATCTGGATTTTGCCTTTTAACTTTCAACTTTTGACTTTTTACTTTTTAATTACTCATTACCCGCTACCCATTACCCCCTCTAGAAGTCTAACCCCGCTTCGCGAGCTGCTTCTGCGAGGGCTTTGACACGACCGTGATAGAGGTTGCCCCCCCGATCGAATACGACTTTGACTATGCCAGCGCTGGAACAGCGTTTGGCAATCAACTGACCGACTTGCACGCTCGCGGAGCAGTTGCCGCCAGAACTGAGAGTTGACTTCAATTCGGGGTCGAGGGTTGACGCGGCGGCCAAAGTGTGCTGGGCGGTGTCGTCGATTACTTGAGCGTAGATGTGCTGCTCTGAGCGAAATACTGCTAGTCTGGGACGTTCGGATGTGCCGAACACCTTGCGCCGAACACGGCGGTGTCTGCGCTGGACTGATTCTTTGCGAGTAAGCTTCATTGTTACTTCTTACCTGTTTTGCCTGTTTTACCAGCTTTGCGCCGGACGACTTCGCCGCTGTAGCGAATGCCTTTGCCCTTATAGACTTCGGGCGGACGCACCGCGCGGATGCGGGCTGCTGTATTGCCTACGAGTTCTTTGTCAATGCCGGAGACAATGACGTTGGTGTTGCCTTCAACTGCCATTGTGATGCCTTCTGGAGGGGGCATTTCAACGGGTTTGCTGTAACCGACGTTTAAAATCAGGTTCCGTCCTTGAACCTGTGCCCGATAACCTGTGCCGATAATTTCGAGACGCCGCTGAAAACCTTGAGATACACCTTCGACCATGTTGGCGACTAGGGTGCGGCACAAGCCGTGCAGTTGTCTGGCGACGCGAGATTCGTCTCTGCGGGTAACGAGTAAAGTCTCGCCTTCAATTCCCATGACGATTTCGGCTGGGATAACTCGGGAAAGTTCACCTTTAGGGCCTTTGACGGCTACTTTTTGACCGTCTAGGGTGATGGTGACTTTATTGGGAATGCTAATCGGACGCTTGCCAATTCGCGACATAGTTTTTTGTCCTTTGTTTTTAGTTATTAGTCCTTGATTATTAGTGCTTAGTTATTAGTCCTTAGTGATTGATTTTTGAGTCTGTTGCCAACGACCAGTGACTAATGACTAATGACTAATGACTACCAAACATAACAAAGCACTTCACCGCCCAAACCTTGGCGTCGGGCTTCTCGATCGGTCATAATGCCGCTGGAGGTAGAAATAATGGCTATGCCAATTCCGCCTAACACTCTGGGCAATTCTTTACGGTTCGAGTAAACGCGCAGTCCTGGTTTGCTGACTCGCTTAAGTGCCGTGATAATGGGCTTGCGAGTTTTACCTTTGTACTTTAGAGAAAGCACTAAATGTCGCTTGACCCCTTCTGCTTCTGCTTCTTCAAATTCGCCGATGAAGCCTTCACTTTTGAGGACTTGGGCGATGCTGCGGGTCATTTTTGTAGCTGGAATTTGCGTTGTTTGGTGGCGCGCCATGCAAGAATTGCGAATGCGCGTCAACATATCTGCTATGGTATCGTTAGCTGCCATCTTTTGCTTCTTACTCTAGTGCTTAGTTGTCCCGGAACGGCATTCCCATTTCTTTAAGCAAGGCGCGTCCTTCTTCGTCGGTGTTTGCTGTGGTGATAATTGAAATGTCCATGCCTCGAATTTGATCGATGCGGTCATATTCTATTTCTGGAAAAATTAGCTGTTCTCTCAGACCCAAGCTGTAGTTGCCGCGACCGTCGAAGCTTTTGGGGCTGATGCCGCGGAAGTCGCGGATTCGGGGGAGTGCGAGGTTGATGAGCCGATCGAGAAAATCGTACATACGATCGCCGCGCAGCGTCACCATAACGCCGACGGGTACTCCTTTGCGGATTTTGAAGCCTGCGATCGCTTTTTTCGCCCGCGTCACCACTGGTTTTTGACCGGTGATGATGCCAATTTCGTTGATCGACGAATCCAGTGCCTTAGCGTTTTGAGATGCTTCTCCCAAACCGCGGTTCACTGTGACTTTGACGAGTTTGGGAACCTGATGGATATTAGTATATTTAAACTGATCCATCAGTGTGGGAACGATTTTTCCTTGATAAAGAACCTTGAGTTTGTCCGGCATAGTTTTTGTGTTTCGTTAACTGTCCCTGGGCTTGGTCAGGGAATTTGTCGATTGTCCGTCCCACCGATGTTAGCTGTTAGTTATGAGTTTAAAAGTCACTTGTCAGAAGGCAGACTAATGACCGATGACTGATAACAAATCACTATTGATCGATGATTTCTCCAGTTTTTTTGAGCTGTCGCAGTTTCCGACCGTCTTCGCTAAATGTATAGCAAACGCGGCTAGCTACTTTTTCTTTTTCTGAATAGTGCATGACATTTGAGCTGTGAATGGGAGCCTCAAACGTGAGTATTTTCCCGGACTCTCCCTCTTGCTGGGGCTTGACGTGCTTGGTTCTGATGTTTACACCTTTAACAATTACTTTGCTGACTTTAGGATATGTCTTTAAGATTTCTCCGACTTTTCCTTTCTCTTTGCCAGTAATTATTTGCACGGTGTCGCCTGCTTTGACGTGCATTCTGTAGCGCTGCGATTCGCTAGTTGGTTTACCCTTTTTTCCGTACATTTTAAAGTACCTCCGGGGCTAAGGAAACGATTTTAGTAAAGTTTTTGTCGCGCAGTTCGCGGGCGACGGGGCCGAAGACGCGAGTGCCTTTGGGGTTGCCGTCTACGTTGATAATAACGGCGGCGTTATCGTCAAAACGAATGCTCATGCCGCTGTCGCGGCGCAGGCCTTTGCGGGTTCTGACAATGACGGCCCGGACGACATCTGATTTTTTGACTGCCATATTGGGGATGGCGTCTTTGACGACGGCAATGATGACATCGCCGACTCCGCCGTAGCGGCGGTTGCCGCCTCCCAATACGCGGATGCACATCAGTTTGCGGGCTCCGCTATTGTCGGCGACATTGAGGTATGTCTGGGGTTGAATCATGGTGATTGGGGAAAAGGTAATTTGATGCTTGCTAACTGCTAACTGCTAATTGCTAATTGATGGGTAATCACAGAGTCGATCGATTGATTAGACGATCGCACACTTCAAAGCAATTAATAATTAACTGTTAGCCATTTTTTGCACCGAAAATCTCAGCAACCGTCCAACGTTTGGTTTTGCTCAGTGGGCGAGTTTCAGTGATGCGGACGCGATCGCCCGATTTACACTGATTTTCTTCGTCGTGAGCTTTGTACCGCTTGGTGCGGACTACAATTTTGCCGTATTTGGTGTGGGAGGAGCGGTTTTCGATTGCTACCACGACGGTTTTATCCATCTTGTCGCTGACTACTACGCCAACTCGTTCTTTAATTGCCATAGCTACCTATTTTTGTTGTGCAATTGACTTTTTTTTAGCTACTGTGCGATGATCGTCGGCTCGGCTGCTTCTGACTCTTGGCTGACTGCTGGGGTTGGAGCAGGCTGTGCTACCTGTTTAGATGCGGCTAATTTTTCTGCCGCTTCTTTCTCAGCAACGATTTGGCGCTCGCGTTCAACTGTCATCAATTGAGCTAGCCGGTGTTTGGCGTGCTTGAACAGGTGAGGCTTTTCCATGCGACCAGTAGCTTGCTGGAGCCGCAATTCCATTAGTTGGCGCTTGACGGCTAAAATTTGCTCTGCTACTTCAGCATCGCTTAATTCTCTAGCTTCTTTAATCTTGGTCAAAGACATAATTGTGTGCTTTCTCGTTAGCGATCTCGGTATGACAGAAGACAGAATTGTCTAGATGGTGAATGTCGAAGGAAAGAAAAGTTATGAATGACCGATTTTAAATTGCTGTAGCCGTTTAAAATTTTGACCAATGCCGACCTACTTCTACCTTCGATTATCGCTATGACTGGTCTTCTTCGCGAGTGATGAACTTGGTTTTAATTGGTAACTTGAAAGATGCCAAACGCATGGCTTCGCGGGCAGTTTCTTCACTTACACCGCCAATTTCAAACATTACCCGGCCCGGTTTGACCACGGCAACCCAAAACTCTGGTGCACCTTTACCAGAACCCATCCGGGTTTCTGCGGCACGCTGGGTGACTGGTTTGTCGGGAAAAATACGAATCCAGATTTTGCCGCCCCGGCGGATATAGCGGGTCATGGCGCGGCGTCCGGCTTCTATTTGGCGGGAAGTGATCCAGGCGGGTTCGACAGCTTGTAGGGCGAAGTCGCCAAAGCTAACTGTATTGCCGCGGGTGGCAACACCGCTCATTCGCCCGCGCTGTTGTTTGCGGAATTTGGTTCTTTTAGGGCTTAACATGGCTTTGGGAGTTGGGTAATTGGTAATTGGTAATTGCTAATTGGTGATTGTTAATTGCTAATTGGTTTGGAACAACTCACACTTAACAAATGACAACTAACAGTTAACAATTAGCTAGCCTTCGTTCGATCTATCTTCAAAGTTCTGGCGGCGGCGCTTTTGTTTGGTGCGGGGCACTGCTGCATTTGGTGCAGATTCTGGTTCTTGTCCGGGAATAATTTCGCCTTTGAAAACCCAAACTTTAATGCCGAGAATACCGTAGATGGTTTGAGCAGTGCAGTAGGAGTAGTCGATGTCGGCCCGCAGCGTGTGCAACGGAACTCTTCCTTCGCGTGTCCATTCGGTACGAGCGATTTCTGCGCCGTTGAGGCGTCCGCTGACTTGAATTTTGATGCCTTGGATGCCGACTTTTTGAGCGCGGGTGATTGCTTGGCGGACGACTCGGCGGAAGGATACGCGCCGTTCTAGTTGCTGAGCAATGTATTCAGCGATCAGTGTGGCATCGGCGTCTACTCGCTGAACTTCGACGACGTTGATGCGGATTTGGCGGTTGCTACCGAGTTGCTGCTGCAAACCGACGCGCAAGGTTTCGATGCCTGCTCCGCCGCGACCGACGACAACGCCTGGTCTGGCGGTGAACACTTCTAGGTCGATTTGATCGGCTTTACGCTCAATTTTGACCGAGGAAATGCCCGCATTGTTGAGCGTTTTACGAACGTACTTGCGAATTTTATAGTCTTCTTGCAAGAGTTCTGGATAGTTTTTGGGATCGGCAAACCAACGAGAGCGGTGCTCTTGGGTAATGCCGAGACGAAAACCAATTGGATGTATTTTTTGGCCCATAATAGTTGATGAGTTAATTGGTAATTGGTAATTGGTAATTGGTAATTGGTAATTGGTGATTACCCATTTTTTTCAACTTTAAGCTGTTTATTACCTATTACGTTTTTCCCTGGTTTAGTTTTCTACGAGCGGAGCTACTACTACGGTAATGTGACAGGTTGGCTTGCGGATTTGGTAGGCGCGACCTTGAGCGCGGGGTCTAAAGCGTTTGAGGACTGGGCCTTGGTCTGCGTAAGCTTGAGAAACTACCAGCTTGGATTTATCCAATCCTGCGTTGTGTTCGGCGTTGGCTACTGCCGATCGCAAAACCTTGACGATTGGTTCGCAGGCGCGGTAGGGCATGAATTCGAGCAAAATCAGCGCTTCTTGGTAGCTTTTGCCGCGAATTTGGTCGAGGACTCGGCGCACTTTGAAGGGGGATGTCCGGATGTAACGGGCGATCGCCTTAATTTCGGATGTGGTATCTATAACCATTTCGATTTGGGTAATTGGTAATTGGTAATTGGGAAAAAGGTAATTGGTAATTGGGAAAAAGCTTGTCCGACTACCTCTTACCTGTCACCTAATTCGGCTATCTTTTTGCCTTTTTATCACCACTTTTAGCGTGACCTCTAAAGGTACGAGTGGGGGAAAATTCTCCGAGTTTGTGACCTACCATTTGGTCGGTCAGGTAGACGGGTACGTGCTGTCTGCCGTTGTGAACGGCGATCGTGTGACCTACCATTTGGGGCAGGATTGTGGAAGAGCGCGACCAAGTTTTAATTACTTGTTTTTGGCCGGCGGCGTTGAGTTTTTCGATTTTTGTCATCAGAGCATCTGCGACAAAGGGCCCTTTTTTTAGCGATCGAGACATGATTTTTTTAGTAATTCAGGAGTCATTAGTCAGCTTTCAGCAGTCATTGGTCATCAGTCCTCAGTCATTAGTTAGCAGTTAATAACTAAGCACTGAAGACTGCTGACTGATGACTAGCTTTGTCTACCGCCCTTGCCGCGCTTGGAAGATTTGCGGCGGCGGCGGACGATTAAAGCGTCGCTGCGCTTGTTTTTGCGTCGAGTTTTTGCACCCAATGCTGGTTTACCCCAAGGAGTGACAGGCCCCGGACGTCCGATGGGAGCTCTGCCTTCGCCACCGCCGTGCGGGTGGTCTACCGGGTTCATGACACTACCGCGAACGGTGGGTCTGCGGCCTTTCCAGCGGGTGCGACCTGCTTTGCCGAGGCTGATGTTTCTGGCGTCTGTGTTGCCGACTTGACCAATAGTGGCATAGCAGTCGGCGCGGACTTTGCGCTGTTCGCCAGATGGCAGTTTAAGGGTAACGTAGCTACCTTCTTTTGCCATTAGCTGAGCGCTGGAGCCGGCGGAGCGAACGATTTGTCCGCCTTTTCCAGGTACTAGCTCGACGTTGTGGATGCTGGTACCGAGGGGAATGTTCTTCAGGGGCAGGGCGTTACCGATCTCGATCGGCGCGTCTGGGCCTGAGACAATTACTGTACCGACGTTTAAGTTGAGCGGGTGCAGGATGTACCGTTTTTCGCCGTCTTTGTAGAAAAGGAGGGCGATGCGGGCGTTGCGATTGGGGTCATATTCGATCGCCTTAACGGTAGCGGGAATGCTGTGTTTGTCGCGGCGGAAGTCGATGTCTCTATACAGCCGTTTGTGACCGCCTCCCCGGTGGCGACAGGTGATGACGCCTCGGTTGTTGCGGCCTTGTTTGGTGTGCTTGTTGCTAGTTAGAGACTTTTCTGGTTCTGATTTGGTAATTTCAGCGAAGTCCGAGACGGTTTGTTCTCGGGTGCTGGAGGTATAAGGTCGGTAAGAACGGATGCCCATAATCGATTTTAGATTTTAGATTTTAGATTTGGGATTTTGGACTTGGCGGTTTTGGATTTTAGATTTGGGATTATCAGTTAACTTGCTACCTTTCTGGGTTTGGTATTTTCACCAGTTAACCGCAATCTAAAATCTAAAATCTAAAATCCAAAATTGGCTAAACTTCTGGGAATAGGAGTTTGCGGATCGAGTCTCCGTCGGTCAGAGTTACGGTTGCTCGCTTGTAACAAGGTTTAAAGCCGACGAATTTGCCAACTCGACGCTTTTTGCGCGGCGGGTTTTGGGTATTGACGCCGATGACTTTGACCTTAAATAGTTCTTCGATTGCAGCTTTGATTTGAGGCTTCGTCGCTTTGGGGGCTACGTCGAATGTGAATTGATTTAATTCCATCATTCGGGTAGCTTTCTCGGTGAGAATCGGACGCTGGATCAAATCTGCGTAGTCGCGGGGGTCGATTTTACTCACCGTAAATCTCCTGAATTTTAGCTATGGCTGTAGATGTGACGATAATTTTGTCAGCCGCGAGAACGTCGTAAACATTCAGGGAGGTTGCCAAGATGACGTTTACTAATTCGATGTTGCGTCCTGATAAGTAGACGTTTGGTTGCGGTTCTGGCAAGATTAACAGAACTTTTGTATCGGGTTCGATGCCCCAGCGGGCGATCGCACTCAGCAATTCTTTGCTTTTCGGTCTAGGAAATTGCTCTGCAAATTCTTCAACCACAATGATGTCTTCGGTGCGACTTTGGAATGCTGTCCGCAAAGCGAGACGGCGTTCCTTTTTGTTCATTTTGACTTCAAAGTCTCTCGGTTTTGGTCCGAAGATGACACCGCCGCCCCGCCACAGCGGAGAACGGATAGAACCTGCTCTGGCTCGACCGGTGCCTTTTTGACGCCAGGGTTTGCGGCCACCGCCTCTAACTTCCGATCGAGTTTTGGTGCAAGCATTTCCTTGACGGGCGTTATTCAGTTGCCGCGTCAATGCTCTGTGAACGATGTGAGAAGCATTTTCTTCTTTGGCTACGCGCAGTTCTAAAGTTGTTTCCCCAACTTCTTCGCCTTGCCAATTTCGGACTACACAATTAACCATATCTTTTGTCCTTTGTCTGTTGTTAGTTGTCTGTTCTTAGTTGTCTGCCGTCTGTTGTCTGTCGTCTGTTGTCTGTTCTCAGGTCTTAGTTTTTAGCTCTTAGTTTTCAGCTTTTAGTTCTTAGTTATTGCTTGCTACTAACGGCCAACCACTATCTACTGACTGCTGACTACTGACTAATGACTACTGACTAACGTCCTACTTTTTTCTCAGGCACAACATTGACTAAGGCGCCAGCTTTGCCGGGAACTGCTCCCTTAATTAGCAGCAAATTCTGCTCTGTATCCACCCGGACAATTGTTAGTTTGCGGACGGTGACTTGAACGTTGCCCATACGTCCTGCCATTCTTTTACCGGGATAAACGCGACCAGGAGTAGTTCCAGGCCCGATCGATCCAGGCTCGCGGTGGTTCTTGGAACCGTGAGACATCGGGCCTCGTTTAAAGTTGTGGCGCTTTTGAAAACCTGCAAAACCTTTACCGATGCTGGTACCGATGACATCTACTATTTGTCCCGGTGTAAAGGTATCTGCTTTTAGTTGTTGACCTAATTCAAATGAACTGGTGTCTTCCAATCGGTATTCCTGCAAGTGGCGCAATGGATTCGCCCCCGACTTGGCAAGGTGTCCCAGTTCTGGCTTGTTGAGAGCCTTTGGTTTGACTTCGTTGTATCCAACTTGAACGGCACCGTAGCCGTCAGTTTGTTTTGTTTTGATTTGAGTTACTGTACAAGGCCCTGCTTGTATGACGGTGACGGGGATGGCTCTCCCTTCGGCGTCAAACACTTGAGTCATGCCTAGTTTAGTGCCAAGAATGCCTACAGACACGGATTTTCTTCCTTTTATTTACGCAAGAGGTTTCGGATTGCAAAGTTTTCGTCAATCCGCTTGCTCTTGTGCAGAAACATTTATTTCAGTGTTCCTGCAATTAACTGTTATCAACCAACAGCCTTCCTCGGTGTTTAAAATTGGAGTTTTAAATTTGGGAGCGAGCTTGTGGAAGTCTTGCAAGGGTTGAGATTCGCGGCTTTTTACCGACTCTATCTCCGAGTTTTGTCTCGGTCTTGCTTGTTTGCGCCAGGACTTGAGCAGCAAACTACTCAGTATCCTTTACGGCGACAATTCACAATAGTACATGAAGTGTTTGCCGTTTGTCAAGGCCGCGATGAGAATTTTTCGCCTCAACTTTAGGATTTATAATATTTCCAGCTCGCAAGCAGCGATCGACCAAATTTTGATACAGCAGGAAACACAAATTTATGGGACTGATTACGACGGGATCTGATCTGATTCGGGATTTGGAAAAGTCGGGGTCGCTGGCCCTGTACGTTCCTTTAGAAGGAGGATTTGAGGGGCGCTACCTCCGCAGGCTGAGGGCTGCCGGCTACGGTGGGTACACGATTTCGGCGCGGGGTTTGGGAGATTTGGCGATGTATTTAACGGGGGTTCACGGGGTGCGGCCGCCGCATTTGGGCAAGAAAACTACTGGCAATGAAGGGGCTGTGGGTTATACGTACTATGTGCCGCCGATTTTGCAAACTCAATTAGACAATTTGCCACCTAAAGCAAAAGGACTCGTGCTGTGGATTATTGAAGGGCAGATTTTGTCGAGTCAGGAGATTGAGTATTTGACTGTTTTGCCGACCTTAGAACCGCGAGTTAAAATAGCAGTGGAGATGGGGGGCGATCGAGCTTTTAGCTGGAAGCCACTTAAAGACGCTTTAGTTGCAGCTTAAATTCCGCTATTTGCGATCGCAAATCAACTAAAAAACGCAGCGAGCAACTAAAGCTCAACAGCTTCTGCTCGCTGGTTTTGATATTTTTGGGAAAAACTTAATTAACAGGAAAAATCTTATGCTTCAGAATCGCGATTATACCATAATCATTGACAAAAGCGGCAGTATGTACACAAAAGACCAGATGGGCGGTAAAACTCGGTGGGCGCTCATGCAAGAATCAACGATCGCATTGGCGAATAAATGCGAAGAACTTGATTCTGATGGCATAACAGTTTATGTATTTTCCGGTCGCTTCAAGCGATATGACAACGTAACATCAGCTAAAGTCGTGCAAATTTTCCAAGAAAACGAACCTTCTGGGACTACGAATTTAGCTGCTGTTCTGCAAGACGCTCTGAACAACTTTTTTCAGCGCAAAGCATCCGGTAAGACTAAGCAAAATGGGGAAACAATATTAGTGGTGACGGACGGGGAACCGGACGATCGCAAAGAAGTGATGAAAACGATTATAGAGGCTTCGCGGAAGCTCGATCGAGATGAAGAGTTGGCGATTTCTTTCATTCAAGTAGGGAATGCGCCGGAAGCTACTAAGTTTCTCAAGATATTGGATGACGAACTGCAAAGCGCCGGGGCTAAATTCGATATCGTTGATACTGTCACGATGGATGATATTGAAGGAATGACCCTGACGGAGGTATTGCTGAACGCAATAACTGATTGAGGGACGGGCGAAGTTCACGCGATTATATTTATGCCAGTTGGCTAAGCAGCATTTTTTAGAGGGGTTTAAGTTATGGAGTCAATCAATCGCCTGTTAGCTGAACTTAAGGCAGAGTATCAAGCGTCTCAAAAAATTGCTGACTTAAAAAGTCAGGCGTCGGTGCAAGCGCAAGCGCCGTCAACTCGAACATTTACAACATCAGATATAAATTTGTCTGCTCATCCTATGGATAAGGATTTAGCTCAAATTAAGGCTGAGTACGAAGCGCAAAATAAAGCTCAGGAAGTGGCTTCACTGGAACCGCTTAAGGCTGAGCACGAAGCACAAAATAAAGTTCAGGAAGTGGCTTCATTGGAACCGCAGCCAGCAGGAAAAGTCGCGGGGCCGCAGTTGGACGTACAAACGCACAGACAGAAAGTTAGGCAAGCTCAGGTTTGGCTAAAAAAGTTGGATAAGAATTCCGATGAGGGATATTGGTTCGATCAGTTTGCTTTTAGGTATTCTTCGAGGATAGATGCGGCGATCGACTATTTGCAAGCTGTGAATGAGTTTGATTGATTTAACTACACGTTATTCACAAATCGCCAGGACGTTTTTTGGTTAATTCCCCTTTCTATTTGTTGTAAAGACACGGCAGTGCCGTGTCTTTACAAAACGTACAATAAATATCCTTTGTATCACGCGGGATTCAAGATAAGGCACTGCCGTATACCTACAAATTGCCAGCAAATAAATATCATTTATAGGAACACATCACAGTTATTTCCTGTGGCTGCGACAACCACGGGGAGGATTTATCCTACACTAATTTTTGGGTCACAGATGTAGGATTCAACAAAAACCAAGCCGCCTTTCTTGCTGTATCTTCAGATAGCTGAATTTGTTTTAACTCAACAATACCTTCACTGATAAAAGTATCTCTCAAAGCAGCTTTTTCTCCACTGTTAAAAGTCGTTTCGTAAAACACTTCTCGAATTCCAGCCGCAATGACTAATTTCAAACAATAGATGCAGGGTTCTAAGGTGACGTAAATACTAGCCCCAGCAGTAGATATACCGTGTTTAGCAGCTTTGGCGATCGCATTTGCTTCCGCGTGAACCGCCCTTGATGGCAAAATTTTACTGGCGTCGCAGCTACTCAAACCAGGATAGCAGAAGCCTTGAGTTGTACAGTGTGCCGAACCTGACGGCGAACCGTTGTAACCCGTTGCTAAAACTTGCCTGTTTTTAGTTATCACTGCGCCTACAGGAAAAGCCAGACAAGTCGATCGAGTAGCGGCCAATTTTGCCAACATTAAGAAGTATTCGTCCCAACTCGGTCTTTCTTCTTCTAAATTCATCGTCTATCCTGGATGTATTGCTTGCTCGTTTTCAGACACTCGGCAGCCTTCTGCAATTCAATTCCCAAATAACCAATATGCTCGCCTTTGATAGCCGGGGAAGCCGCACAAATTTCTCGCACTAACTTGAGAGGGTTTTTTCCAGAATAACAGGTGACAACTTCGCCGCTGCCGGGGGTTGTTTGCGTGACAACTATCTGATTGTCAGCTACTTCAACTAAAAAATTGCCCGCTGCATCGAAAAAGTCTCGATCTTCGCAGATTTTAGCATATTGGGTTTGAATTAGTCGATCGGCATTTTCAAAGGTATCGTCATACAAGTGAGCCGATTGACTCAGCGTTACCAACGGGCCCATTGTCAAATTATAATCGGAACGCCTCGCAATTTCATCGCGAATGTGCTGCTGCAAAGCCCGCAAACCCATTGCGTTTGCCGGCCAAGCCGCAAACATATCGTTACTGCGGAGAGTTGCTGTTAGCGATATTTCCTCATCCACAACTCGCACCCAAATGTGATTTAAACAAGGACTGCCGCTGTGCTGGTGGTCCGAGGAACCGTCAGACCTTCTGTTAATATTTCCGCCGGCATCCCACAAACTAATTACAGCACTTGCTGCGTCAATTTCCTTAATTAGTTTGACAATAACTTCTTCAATTTGATCGCGTCCGAACCACGACCTCATTCGCTGTGCGTAGGTATATTTAATGCCTTCGCTATACGGGGCATCTTCCAGCATTTGCGGTTTGTACTGTTCGAGGAAATCACGGTCTATTGGTAAGTAATTCGGTTCAGGAAAATAGAACTCTGCAGGTTCATCTGTAATAACTGCCATTAAGTCGATTAATTCTTGCCACTGTCCGTCGTAACCAGTCGGCCGCAAAGTGCCGGTGGTCTTAATTCGGTGGATAATTTTTACCCAAGTTTCGGCGATAGTTTTGCCTTCGATTCTATGTCCGTATTTCTGACCGGGGAGTACAGTCGGGACGATTTCGACTAACGGAAAAGTTACGGTTTCTCCCCAAGGTTCAACAGATTCTTTTTGGGCAAAAGACTTGACAATAGTCACTGTTTCTGCTATGTTTTTGGCTTCTTTCCATTCTATTTTATGACGCAATAGTTCTAAGGCTTCTGCTGCTATTTCAATATCAATGTAGCCAAATATTGAAGATTTAATTAGCCAGCAATCTCTACCAGTATCGCTTTTGCCTGCTTCAAAGCCGTTGCGAAAAAAGTCGAGCAAGCACGCTGCCGCACCCGAATTGCGGTCTTCTTTGGTAGCGTTGAGAATTACTAAAAAGCGGACGTGGGGATTGCACAGCAAGTTTCTAATTAAGAAGTTGATGCCGCGAGTAGGAGAGTACAGTTGTCCGATGACCGCAAATTCGTTGGGTTGTAAATGTTTGCCGATCGCACTTTTGACTGTCCAGCCACTGACAATGGCTGTTTGCCCCGTTCCGCAAATTAATTGATTTGGTTTGTATAGGGGTTTGTACTCAAATTTATTGACGAGATTTGTGGCTGTCATGGTTTACCGTTTTTTGAACCGCGTACTACTATATCAATAGTTTGGATGGTTTGAAGGGGCGCTATCAATCATCTTTATGCTGCCGCTGCAATGATTTGTTATGCTGCGTCAACGCTGATCGTTGCCTGAATGTCTTTTACAGCGATCGCCTTCAGCGGAATTGAAATCACAAACTCTGTACCTTCACCTAAAGTTGAGTTAACTTCTAGAGTTCCAGAGTGTTTCTGGACTACGATTTGACGAGCGATCGCCAATCCTAGGCCTGTTCCTTGCCCCACGCCTTTGGTGGTAAACAGATGCTCAAAGATTTTTGGCTTCACCGCATCCGTCATCCCAATCCCATTATCCTGAATTTGGATCACTACCTGAGATTCCGACAATTGGGTCTTGACAGTAATCTGGTTGGGTTTGGCTTTGATCTGAGCAAAACTTCGTCCTTGATTTGATTCCTCAAGGGCATCGATCGCATTTGCCAGCACATTCATAAATACCTGATTCAACTGTCCCGCAAAGCATTCTACCTGGGGCAGATCGCCATAGTCTGTGATGACTTGAATTTCCGGGCGACATTCGTTGGCTTTGAGGCGATGCTTGAGAATCAACAGCGTGCTGTCAATGCCGTCGTGGATATTGCAAGTAATTGGGAGTTCGCAATCCGAACGCGAGAAGGTTCTTAGACTGGTGCTGAGTGTGCAAATGCGATCGACTCCTTCTTGCATCGAATCGATTAACTTGGGTAAATCCTCTTGTAAGTATTGCAAGTCTATTTCCTCCAGGAATGCCTGTAGCGTGGCACTTGGATAAGGGAGTTCTTTTTGATAGAGAGCGATTGCTTGAAAGAGGTCTTTAATATAGTCCTGAGCGGGTTTCAGATTGCCAGCAATAAAGCCAAGCGGGTTATTAATCTCGTGCGCGACACCCGCCACTAAATTGCCCAAAGCAGACATCTTTTCGGTGTGGACTAAGTGACACTGAGACTGTTGCAGTTGTGTGAAGGCTGCTTCTAAATCAGCCGTTTGCTCAGCTACACGCTGTTCAAGATTTTTAGTTAACTGCCGTAGCTGCAAATGAGTTTTCACCCGTGCTAGCATCTCCTTTTCTTGAAAGGGTTTGGTGATGTAGTCCACAGCACCCAAGTCAAATCCTTTCTCCTTACTATCGGCATCGGAGAGAGCAGTCATAAAAATGATCGGAATGCTGGCTGTGGTGGGATCTGCCTTCAGACGTTGGCAGGTTTCAAAGCCGTCAATTCCTGGCATTTGAACATCGAGCAAGATCAGATCGGGACGATAAACTTGGACTCGCTTAAGAGCGCGATCGCCGTTGATTGCGGTTGCTACTTCGTACCCCGCATCACTTAAAGTTTCACAAACCACTTCTAAGTTCGCAGGGGTATCATCCACCACCAGAATTAATTCAGGACTAGACATCGGCTTTTTTCTCTGTGAGGTGTTGTTGTAGCAACTCTTCAATTTCTTCGTCTTTAAATTGCTTGGCAAGCTGAAGAATTTGTGATGCAAAATCAGCGTAGCGAGGGTTAGAGCGAGCAAGATGCTCTGCGTGTTCTCGTAGCCGTTTTAAGTTGCCTTGCTGTGCCAGTTGTAGTAACGCCCTTAACTCTAAAGTCGAAGGAATAATCCCTTCAGGCTTCTCTAATGCAGTCGTTGGAGTGGATAACCCTGAGTCGTTTGAGGCTGTCATTTCATATTTCCACTTTAATTCCAAATGAGTGGCTAAGAGGTTAAATAATTCACTGACTTCCACTGGCTTGGCCAGGAAATCATTTCCCCCTGCATCTAAACTCATCTGTTGATAGGCTTGTGATACTGATGCAGAAGAGACAAGGATCTTCTGGTGTTGCAAATCATTTGCACTGCGAATTTGTTTGAGCAGTTCAAAGCCATCCATGACTGGCATTGCCAAGTCTGTAATCACTAAGTCAGGTTGAGACTGTCGTATTTTTTCCAATCCTTCTTGTCCATTTTCGGCCTCACTAACTTGGAATCCTAGTGGCTCTAACAAGTTGAAGAGAACGGCTCGGTTTTCCCACCGATCGTCTACAACAAGAATGCTGCGTCGTTGTCCTTCGTAACCAATAATTTGTTTTCCAGTTGTGAGGGAGTTTTGCTCGGCCCAATCGGTGGCGATCGCCATTTCCACCTCAAAAAAGAACTCACTGCCGACTCCGGGTTGGCTTGTAACTTGGATTTTTCCGTTCATGAGTTGGACAATCCTTTGGCTGATCGCCAATCCTAAACCCGTACCCTCGACTTGGCGCTGGCGATCGCCCACTTGTTCAAAAGCCTGAAAAATTTTATCCAAATGATCGGGCGCAATTCCTACGCCCGTATCCTCAACTTGAAATTTGAAAGAGCGAGTGGACGGATTGGGATGATTCTCAACTACGGCAACCTTGAGCGTGACACAACCTTTGTCGGTGAATTTAATCGCATTTCCCACCAAGTTGAGTAACACCTGACGCAGCCGTTTTTCATCGGCAAAAATCCCTTCAGGCAACTGCGGAGCGGGCTGGTAAACGAAGTTAATGCCTTTTTGGTCGGCACGAATGCCGCAGATTTCAGCGACACCTTGGAGGAATGAGGGAAAGTGAATCCCTTTAGGTGTGAGTTCTAATTTGCCGGCTTCAATTTTGGACAAGTCCAACACATCGTTAATCAGCGTCAGCAAATGAGAACCGCACTGGTGAATGATTTCTACCCCATGACGTTCTTTTGCTGGCAATGCGCTGCTGCGGTTGAGGATTTGAGCATAGCCCAAAATACCGTTGAGAGGAGTGCGAAGTTCGTGGCTCATGTTGGCGAGAAATTCGCTTTTTGCTTTGTTGGCATTGTCTGCAGCTTCCTTTGCATACTTGAGTTCGGCGGTGCGTTTTTCAACTCGCTGTTCAAGCTGCTGGTTAGTTTGCTCTAGGGCGGTGAAGGAATCGCGCAACTGCTGCGCCATTCGGTTAAAAGATTGAGCAAGTACACCCAGTTCTTTAACGCCAGAGGTTTCGACGTTTTGGTCGAGTTTTCCTTCGGCGATCGCTTCCGATGCGTGACTTAGCAGCAAAATGGGTCGAGCAATCCAGCGCGAGGTGTAGATACCCAAAACGGTTGCCAGCCCTAATGCGCCTAAGCACAGCCAAATCGTGTTGACTGTGTTGGCATTAATTCGTCCCATGAAATCTGATTCCGGCATGGCGACTACTACGAGCCAGTCCAATCCCCATTCGTCCTGCCAGGGAGTTACTTGAACAAACTCCCGCTCACCCTGGAGCTGAAAGTCTAGGCGCTGGATGGTTTGAATGGTTTTCAGATCGCCGAAGCGATCGCGGAGATACTTGGACGTGGCTTGAATTAGGGCATCCTTACTCTCAAAGCCCCGCAGTCGCTGAGGTTTGCCGTTGGTCACTGAAAACACGGGCGCATCGCTAGAGCTGGCAACGATTAATCCGTTGCGCTCCAGAATGAACACTTTGCTGGATTGACTAACCTTAATTCCACGTAAAAAGTCACTAATTTGCGAAAGGCGCTGCTCCACCCCCACGCTGCCGATCAACTGACCATTCTTGTCATAGATGGGGCGACTCGTGGCGATCGACAACGGGTAGTTATTAGTCTCCCATTGATAGATCTCGCTCCACCCTGGCTTGCCCGTCTCGACACCTTTGGCGTACCAGCCTTCTTTCTGGAACTGATACGCTTTGGTGATTTCAAACATTTTAGTTGGCTTGCTTTGGTCATTCGTAATGTAGTTGTACAAATCTGGATTGCCGTACCGCTTCGGTAGCACCAGGCTAATGTCAGGATTGCCGTGGTTCGGGATGGTTGACTCGCGGTAATATCCCGATGCGATAAAGTCCCCCGTTTTAGACCCGTACAGGATATAGCCAACGTTGTAGGTTTTTACCTGCTTGGCAAAGAATTGAGCTAGGCGATCGGCATCCTGTAAGTTCAACAATCCCAAGTCAATTTGCTCGCCGTTGATTTGGGTCAAATAGCGGGTTGCAGCGGCATAGCTGTCGAGGTGCTGATCCACACGGTTACTCACCTCGGTTTGCAAGTTAGTCGCTAGCTCATTCACTGCTTTTTGTCCATTTCGCAGCGACAGATACCCTGTTAATCCTACGGCTGCGAAGATTTGCAGGATGAATGGAACAACCAGACCAGTTCGCAGGGGAACCTTACTAAAGCCTTTAGGCGCAGCAATTGTGGACTTCGACAGCATAGCGTTCAAAACAGTAAAGATAGGGTACAGGCCTGAGAGTTCCCAAACTTGGTTTAGAGGCACCAGATTTTATCTGCAATAAACAGGAAAAATATCGGCTTCGGTTGGATTTGTAAAAAAGCATTGCGGTTATAGTTTTCTAGCGTCAAATTCCGCACCGCTTGGTAGCGGAAATAGGCACCGACGCTAACAATTAATGTCCTACCTCCAACGACCCGTCGCATTAGCAAGTTGCGAGTCGCTTTCTCTTTTTCACGGAGAGCAACAATGGCTGAGTTGGATGTGCCGTTGGTTGGTGGAGTGGCTGGGAGACTGCGATCGGCTCGGATCTATTAGCCGAGTGTGATTTTTAGTAAATCCGGCGATCGTTCTGGCTCAAATTTAAAGGCGATCGCACTCCACCAAAAATCTCTCAACCCCATCCCAGTCGAAGACTACCACTTATAGAAAATCGCATAGAAAGGCCAGGACTTCTAGTTGTGGGATGAATCTGCTGACCCTCAAGGATCAGTTCTTTTCAGTCTACGCCTCAGTCCCCTAATCAGAGCTCTTAGCACAACAGGTTTGATTTCTCACTTCTGGGTCGCAATATTTCTTTAGTAATTCCTTCTCTTCTTGAGTGAGGCCAAACGTAATAAATATATCGGGCTTGGGCATGGACAGATACCACAGTTATAGATACCTTAATTATAGTGGTTAAGGTATTAAACCACTTTACAATCTAGAAACAACTCTGTATTTGTAGGTGCGGGAGAAAAATAATTAACTGTGATCCCCCGGGCTCAGACCTCTTTTGCAAACACCCCTGTTAACAAGTCTAGCGCTGCTTTGGTTGCTAAGTAAACGCCATAATTCGGCAACATCAAACTTGTAACAGACGAAGAAAAATGGATTACCCGTCCATTATCATGAAGTCAAGTTGCCGCCTCTTTCCAACCCAGAAAAATGCCTTTGCCGTTGATTTGAAAAAGCGGCACCTTATATATCAATTCCGAGCGACTGTATCAATACTTTAAAGTTACTTTTAGCTCTATCTTAAACTCGCTTTGTTCGCTCCCACCTTCTGATTAACCCCAGTCTTAAGCTAAAATTTCTCACCTTTAGTTGCTCTTTTTATGGTTTTAATAAATTAGTTTAACAAATACCTCACTCAAGCCAACAATTCACTGACAGCTACGCTAAAACCTGCAAGCACACTTTGAGTGTTAACAACTTCATCCGCATTAAACAGCCGCCAGCGTTGCCCTGCATTCACAAATATTAATCTAGCTTCAGGAAATAGCAACCAAACCTCTAAACATCCCGATTCCAAATATTCCTGACCTTTCGCAAATAAATCTTCGCCGCTATCTTCGGGGGAAGCAACTTCCGCTATCAAAGGGAAGCTTTGGGAAAATGCTGTAAAATTGCCCGATGGCGGCAGGAGGTCAGGAGTGATGTAAGCAACATCGGGACGGCGACCCTGTTTGTTAGTGCGGCAAAGTATTTCGGTAAGAACTTCTCCTCCCTGTCCGCTGGAGTCTTTATAATTTCCCCAGAAACGGGCTAATTTAGATTGAGCTAGACTGTGCTTGAATGTCATGCCTGTTTTCTCCACTAAGTTGCCGTCAACCCACTCCATTCTATCAGCAGGCTTGACTAAAAACTTTTCGAGAAATATGACTTTTTCAGGTGCAGATTCTGGCTGATTCTCTGCTATAATTTCTGATTTTTGCAGTAATTCTGGCTCTAACTTTTGGTCGGCATTTTGGGGCGAAATTGTAGTATCTGTCACAAGCGCAACCTCTATTTAATGATTTTAAGTTTACACACGATCGCTCTCGCTCGCATCTTTATGATCTTATTGAATTTGGCAGGGCGAGTGGATATCAGCTATCTAGAAAAAACAATTTTTGTCTTTTCAACTTAGCCCTACAATTTATATATCATAGCAATTGACAAAGGTGACTTTCATGATTCTCTCAAACCGTTTTTCTGAAGCCCTCACCTATGCCGCCGAATTGCACGCTACCCAAGTTCGCAAAGGTTCCGGCGTTCCCTACATTGCCCATTTGTTGGGCACGGCTAGTATAGCTTTAGAATATGGGGCAAATGAAGATGAGGCGATCGCAGCTTTGCTTCACGATGCGATCGAAGATCAAGGCGGCGCCACCACCCGCGAAGCCATCCGCCGCCGCTTTGGCGATACCGTCACAGCGATTGTAGACGGCTGTACTGACAGTGACGAGACGCCGAAACCCCCTTGGCGACAGCGAAAACAAGCTTATATCGATCGCATTTCTACAGCTTCTGCCTCAGTGAGATTAGTCTCGGCTGCTGATAAACTTTATAATGTTCGATCGATCCTGAAAGATTCCCGTCAATTGGGCGACGTTGTTTGGGAACGCTTCAAAGGTGGCAAAGAGGGTTCTCTCTGGTATTATCGTTCTTTAGTAGAAGCATTCCGCCAATCGGAGTTAACGCCTATAGTGGAAGAATTAGACCGCACAGTTTTAGAACTGGAACAGTTTTCTGAAAGCTGAAGGCTGAAGGTAAAAAGCACTAATTATCAATTACCAATTACAATTAAAAAATGGCAAATGTTCGCTTAGAAAATATTACCCGACGCTACCAAAACGTCACCGCGATCGAAAATATCAGTTTCAAAATCCCGGACGGAGAATTTTGGGTATTAGTCGGCCCGTCCGGCTGCGGTAAATCGACAATTATGCGGACAATTGCAGGTTTAGAAACCGCCACTTCCGGCAATCTTTACATCGGAGATAATTTAGTTAACAACATTCCGGCGAGACAGCGGGATGTAGCAATGGTGTTTCAAAATTACGCGCTTTACCCGCACATGACTGTCGGCGAAAATCTGGCTTTTGGATTGCGGATGCGGAATGTTGACCCGACTACAATTCAAGAACGAGTCGAAACAGTGGCGCGATCGCTCTCGATCGACCACCTCCTCAAGCGCAAGCCCAAACAGCTATCAGGCGGACAGCAGCAGCGGGTAGCACTGGGAAGGGCGATCGCCCGCGAACCGAAAGTATTCCTTTTAGATGAACCGCTTTCTAACCTCGATGCTCAACTGCGAGACGACACTAGAGCAGAACTCAAACAACTGCATCAACGGCTGGGAATTACCACAATTTACGTCACCCACGACCAAGTGGAAGCGATGACTTTAGCTGATAAGATTGTAGTCTTAAATGGGGGAAAAATTCAACAAATTGGAGACCCACAAAGCATTTATGCCAAACCAGCTAACCGCATGGTTGCCACATTTTTAGGCAATCCCGCCATGAACATTTTGCCTGCAATTTATACTAACGAATCCTTTCAAGTGGGAAATCAATATTTACCCTGTCCGCCCTCCATTCAGAAAAAATTGCAGGCGAGAGAAGGACAAGCATTTGATTTGGGCATCCGTCCAGAAAATATAGAAATCTTTACCCCACAAAGAGTAGAAGATGATGATTTGAAAACAGATGTTTGGGCCTTAGAAAAAGTCCCCCTCGATGTAGAGGTAAAAGTAGTGGAACCTCTGGGGCGAGAAACTTTAATTCGGGCGAGTTTGCCTTTGGTGAGCGCTGAAACTACTGTACAGGTGCAAGTACCTGCGAGTGTTCGCTTGCGATCGGGCGATCGGCTGAAGGTACAGCTTGACTTTGATCGACTATTTATATTTGACCCTTCCACCGGTGAAGCGCTGTATCCTTAACGGGCTTTAACAGGACTTACCCACAGTTAGTCAGCAACCAGGTTTTTATTAGTCGCAGTGGGTAAGTTCTGTTCAATCTCAAATCTCAAATAGACTGAGCCTTCCACTGGGAAAGTCTCGATTCCTAGTTACAAAACTTTACACTTGACATTTATTAATTTACGAAGTAATGATACAATTAGTATTAGCACAACGGAAAAACGTCCCTCCAAAAGCCGATCTTTCCTGACTCAGGGCGATCGCGACTCACAACGCAAGGATCTTCCCGCTAAGAAGCGACTTTACGCCCTCACTTGGGAGCAACTAGCGAACCAAAAACTCAGAAAAACGTTCTAGCGGCATTTTTAGATGAACCCCGACAACCTGCCTCAAATGCTGCACACAGGATTTCACCTAACTTTAGGTGCAACTTCCTTTTTAATTGAGACATTGCAAGATCCCCTGAAGCGAGAAGAAAATCTTGACAAACTGAAGTCAGATTTTGGCCAGCTAGCCGATGAGCTGCTGGAAAAAGGAGAAATGACTGAGCGAGAAGCCCGGAATTTTGTAGATACTATTTTCTCTCAACCGGACGATCGGGAGAATGCAGAGAGCGAATCTGTCTCGCCCAAGCAATCGGATGAAACGACTGATGCTCCTCCCGAGTCGGTTGTACAGCCTAACGTAAAGCTAGAGATTGAAGAATTAACTGCACAGATGGCAGCGCTGAGGACCGAATTGGAAAATTTGCGTGTCAAAAATTCCCAGCATTAAAGAATCAAGAGTCTTTAATACAGCCGGAGTTTACTTGCAAAGTGATTTGCAAACTTATTAAAAAAAAACCAAACTTTAGTCATTGTCCCAGTTTTCAGAACCGATCAGGTCGGCGATGCGATCGCGCAGCAAGAAGTCGCATTTTTCTAGCTCGCACTCCACGCAAGCCCATTCCCGGGGCGGGATGAATTGGCAGAGCGTGTAGATAGGCTGTTGGCGGCTCAGCACGCCCTCGTGTACGAGGTGACGGGCTTCATCCTGGATGACATCTAAAGAGTATTTGATTTTGATAGTGGACTGAATCATAATGCGCCCTCAAGGTTTTAGTAAAAAAAAAATTATGACCTTTGTAATAATATAATCCAAAATTCCGGATATGTAAGTAAAATTTTGTCAGTATAGAGGTATACAATTCACTACGGTTAAGTGAGAAAAATTCTAGCAATGAGGAATAAGTGATCGAATCAGTCTTGGGAGGTAGAGACGCGGCACATTTTTCCTGCTAACAGGTGGATCTGTTGCAAAGCTCATACCCTTCTATATTTCAGACCTCAGTCGAGCGATTTTAGATTTTAGAACTGGGAATGAATGACTGGATATGGGTTTGTAGCTGGCCTACAGTTGCATTCTTTTTTGAAATTGGTATCCATTCGGGAGTTACGGATTAAAGCCCGATTCCCGGTTTCTGGATGCTTCTCCCCCCAAAGGCAGAATTTCTCGCAAGAAACCGGGTTGAGGAATTTAAATCTTGAGGTAGCAAGCAGCAAAGGAAAGATTCAGGAGTCCGGCAACTCAAGCATTACCAGTTTCGTTAATGCCGAAGAGCAATTCTAGAGCGAGAGATTGCGCGGCCGGCATCTGCCCAAAACAGAATACATAAGGAATACTCGGAGGCAAGTGTGGCAAAAATTGCTCTAAAACGTAGGGGCTTCCGTAAATTAATACAGCTTGCAGTTCACCCGTCTTTAATAATTTCTTAAACCAATCTTGAGCTGCTTCGGTCAAACCAGCACTGCCTCGGAAGCAATTGCCGCGAATGAAAATTTGCAGCAGCGTCGGAGAAAAATGCTCTGCACCTGTATTTTCAGCGATCGCGCCTGTGCGATCGTCAATTAGTTGCAATTCGTAACCAAACTTAGCGGGAAGGGCGATCGCCGGAGTGTGGTTGCCCAAAAACTCGCACCCCAAAACATCATCTACAACAATCAAATTCCGCAAAAGCTGGTTTTCTGAGGGCTTTTTCGCCACTAAAGGCAGAGAACCTCCAAATTTCAAAGAATCTCGCAAAATATCCGCAGCAGTTGCCCTTGCCTCTGGGTTTGCCAGCAAACTTAAGTCGATCGAGTCGATCGATGTTGAATTTACTGCTTTTTCCTTTTCCTTTACTAACAAACCGACTTTAGCTTTAGCCGACCAAATTCGCTTGACCGATTCCTTGATTTGTGATATAGAAAGCCGCCCTTGAGTGACAGCTTCGCAGACAGCCAGAATCGCGCCTTCCGGGTCAAGTGGCATCAGCAAAACATCAGCACCAGCCTCAGCCGCCAAAACAGCAGCTTCATTAGTGCCGTACTTATTGGCGATCGCACCCATCACCAAAGCATCCGTCACGATCAAACCTTCAAATCCCAACTCTTCTCGCAGCTTCCCGATCAAAATTTTGCGAGAAAGAGTAGCAGGAAACTCAGCATCCCAAGCCGGAATCAGCAAGTGAGCACTCATCACAGCATCGGCCCCAGCGGCGATCGCCTCGACAAAAGGAGGCAACTCCACCTGGGCCAATCTCGCTGGCGAATGCGGCAAAACCGGCAATTGCAAGTGAGAATCAACCGCCGTGTCTCCGTGGCCGGGAAAATGCTTAGCTGTAGTCAAAACCGGGTGTTGACCTGCGCCCCGAATAAAAGCAGCGGCTAATTTCCCGACAATTTCCGGTGTCTCGCCAAAAGCGCGGACGTTAATCACAGGATTGTCGGGATTGTTGTTAACATCAACCACTGGTCCGAAAATCCAATTTAGACCGATCGCCCTAGCTTCAATCGCAGTGACAGCGCCCATTTGTTCAGCATATCGATCGGCTTTACCTGCATCGTGTCGCGCCACTTCAGCAATCGCCATCGGCGGCCCGAACCAAGTCGCCCCCGCGAACCGCTGGCCGACACCTTCTTCAATATCAGCCGCCAGCAGCAGCGGAAACTTAGCCCAAGACTGCAATTGGTGCGATCGAACCGCTAACTCCGCAGCACTTCCCCCCACCAAAATTACCCCGCCGACGCCCAAATTTTCCAGATAATAGCGGAGCTTGCTAGCGGTTGGTTCCCATTCGGGATAGCGAATTTGGTGGTCGAACAAGCAGCCAGAAGCGCGAACCACGAACATCTGGGCCACAAGTTCTGGTAAGGAAAGATTGTCAATCATGGGTAATGGGAAATTGTGGACTGTTGACTGTGGACTGTTGACTGTTTAATGTTGACTGTTGACTACCTTCAGACACTAATCATCGTCTGCTTCTAAATCATCATCATCATCATTTTCATTGCCATCCGCCAATTCTTCGTCATCAAACATACCTGGTTTGCGATCGGCAGAAAGCTGATTCAGCAGTATCAACATTTTATCGCCCCGTTCCAAAGAATGGTCTTCGAGAAAAATCACTTCCGGCGTGCGGCGCAGTTGCAATCGTTGGCCCAACTGGCTGCGGACGTAGCTAGTTGCTGATTTCAAACCCTCCATAGTCTCAGCCTTTGCCTCATCATTACCGTAGATGCTGACAAAAATTTTTGTATGCTGAAGGTCTCCCGAAACAATTACATCGGTAACGCTAACCATACCGGCACCTACCCGGTCGTCCTTGATTCCATTCAGCAACATCAGGCTGACTTCCCGTTTAATCATTGAAGCTACACGCTCAATGCGACGACTTGTAGCCATAACACCTACTCCTCTACTTTCCTAATCAGCCATTTTCATCCCGATTGACAATTGTAGCGCGATCGGTCAGGGGTGTTACGGGCGATCGTCCGAGTTAGGGGTGAGATACAGCTTAGAGGAAGAAAAATGTTTGATTGCCTATAGGTGAATATATAGCTAATCTAGAGTGAGAGACAGCTTAGAGGAAAAAAATGTTTGATTGGATTGTCAAAACCGCAGCCGATGCTTCAGGGGTAACTAACCAGCTAAAGATAGCTGAATGGGCAAGATTGAACAGGACTAACCCTTTCGATATGGGAGCCAAAAACTACCAACGATGTCTTCATGACTTAAGGTTAGGAGGAAAATATCATGAACTTGAATATAACGAAGATGGCAGCCTACAATATCAATAATTTTGGCGGTTATTCCCTTAATTACGCTTCATAATTTTCCCTTTTCTTATCGATCCCTAATCCATTAATCAATCAAACAGAAACATTTTTTTCCTATCCGCGCCAACGGGCGAAAGGTGACACACTACCTTTTCCGCCTTGGGGAATGAAATTTGTTTGAATTTATAGAATAAACCCAAACTTGTAAAACTCCCTAACATTGGACAGATAGTAAGATAATTAAATCCATCCGCGTATCCGTGTTAAAATTCCTTTATCGCCGTGTTTTTTTAGGGAATAAAGGTCATGGAAAAAGAATTTACAATCGGTCAAAAAGTCCGAGTTGTGGCGATGCCGCCTTACGTCAAAACTGCCGAACCGATGCCGATGCTGCGGCCTGCGAATTTAATTGCGATCGGCGCTGAAGGCGTTGTGATCGATCGGCGTCCCGGCAATTATTGGGGAATTCGCTTTGAAAAAGGTGCTTTTTTGTTAGACAGTCAGTACATTGAAGCGGCGGAAAGTAATGTAGAAGGTAATGGGTAGTGGGGAATGGGGAATTGATCTGATATCCAATTCGTTGGTATCAGAATTATTCACCTCTCTCTTCTGGAGACTCAGCGCCCTCTGCATTGTCTGCGGTTAAATCATTTTGAAACAACAGTAAACGATGTGAGAACTTAAAATCTCCCTTTTCCTTCATCCCTCCACATCCCTCCCTTAAATCCGTTAAATCCCATTGCTTGCTCGTTGCCCAACTTCCTTCTTCAACAAGCCAGCTTAGCCTCAAAAGCCAAAGAATTAACAGGAAACTCCCCCAAAAGTTCTTCTAAAATAGGAGATGTGAAGTTACAAGGCTGAGGTTTTCCCAAATGATAGCCTTGAGCGTAATCTACCCCTAGTTCATTGATTTTATCCATAATTGTTTGATTTTCAACATACTCGGCAATAGTTTTAATTCCCATGACGTGAGCGATTTTGGTAATAGCTTCCACCATTGCGATATCAATAGGATTATCGACAATATGCTTAATAAAATTGCCGTCTATTTTGAGATAATCAACCGGCAAGCTTTTCAGGTAAGCAAAGGAAGACATCCCGCTGCCGAAGTCGTCCAAGGCAAACTGGCAGCCTAGTTCCTTGAGTTGCCAAATCAAGCTGGCTGCCTTACTGAGATTACCGATCGCCACGGTTTCTGTAATTTCAAAACAAATTATTTGCGGCGGTATTTGATGGATGGAAAACTGTTCCTGAATAAACTCGATAAACTTTTCTTCGTTGAGGCTGTCCCCAGAAAGGTTGATTGAATAAAGGCTGGGATATTTGCCAAAGGAGGATTGCGGATTAGACAAAAGAGAGCAAGCAGGGAAGGTAACTATTTTATCGCTGTCTACCCCGGGGTTTTGGACTAATAAATTGGCTGTGAAAATTTTAGATAAATTGCGAAATAAAGTGCTAATTACCCAGCGATCGATCGCGTGCATCAAGTTGTAGCGTTCTGCAGCCGGAATAAACGCCATCGGCGACACCAACTCACCAGTTTCAAGCTGGAGGCGCAGGAGGATTTCGCAGTGGGTTCCGGTGTTTGGAGAGTTGAGCAAAGGTACGATCGGCTGAGAGTACAAGCAAAAGCGATTCTCTTCTAAAGCTTGATGAATTTGCACCACCCACTCGGTGTCGCCATGCTGTTTGATTAATTCTCGATCGCCGGCTTGATAAACCTGCACCCGGTTGCGACCTTTATTTTTAGCAGCGTAGCAAGCCATATCGACCGCGCTCAAAATCGCAGATGTCGAGGCTGTTTTGGGATTGATTGCTACCAAACCGATACTGACGCCGATCGAAAAAGTTTTGTCCTGCCACCCAAACCGGAATCCCTGAATGCTTCGCAGCAGCGTTTCAGCAACATTCAATCCTCGTTCGACGGGACAATGGTACAGGAGTACGGCAAATTCATCACCACCCAGACGCGCCAACATATCGGTTTTGCGGATATTGCTTTTAAATAGCTGGCTGACTTGGCGCAGCAGTTCGTCCCCTGCAGCATGACCGCAGGTGTCGTTAACTATTTTGAAGCGATCGAGATCCAGGTAAAGCATCACGTGTTCTTGCGCGTAACCTTGAGCGCCGTGTAGGGCGTGCTCTAGCTGGTACTCAAATTCCCGGCGGTTGACTAATTGCGTCAGGGGGTCATGAGTTGCCTGCCAGGTGAGTTGCCGCGCTTGAGTTCGCACTTGCGTGACATCTCGAAACACAACGACGGCCCCGACAATTTCGCCGCTGCTAGCGTGGATGGGGGCGACGCAGTGGTCGATCGCAAATTCGGTGTTGTTGCGGTCAATCAGCAAGCTGTTGTGTCCTTGGTCAACAATCCGACCTTCGCACAAAGCGATTTCGGCGATATTTTCGGTCGGGCGCCTGGTAGTTTCGTCAACTATTCTCAGCACACAGGCCAGGGGCAAACCTTTAGCTTCCAATGTAGACCAACCAGTGAGTGTTTCGGCAACTGGATTCAGGGTGGAAATGTAGCCGTCGGCGTCAGTAGTGATGACGCCATCGCCGATCGATTGTAGAGTAACCTGAGCGAGTTCTTTTTCTTCAAAAAATGCTTGTTCCATGCGCTTGCGATCGGTAATATCTCGCTGCACCGACACCCAGTGGGTAACGTTCCCGGAGGTGTCGGCAATGGGTACGCTGTTGAGTTCCACCCAATAAGTTGAACCGTCTTTGCGGTAGTTAATCAATTCTAGGCGTAGGGGTTCTCGGCGAGAGAAAGTACGGCGAATTTTAGCGACTTGGGTGGGGTCGCTTTCTGGGCCGCGCAAGCAACTGGGGGTTTGTCCGATGATTTCTTCGGGTAGGTAGCCCGTCATTTGGGTAAAAGCTTCGTTGGCATAGATGATGGTGGGGTCGGAGATATCGCTGTCTCCGGCATCCATAATCACGATTGCGTCGTTAGCGTTCACTACAGCAGATTCTAAAAGGTGAAGCCTGGCCTCAGCCCGCACGCGGGTAGCAATTTCCCTTTCTAGTCTGGCGTTAGTCAAGCTGAGGGATGCGATCGCTTTTTGCAATTCCTTAGTCCTTTCTGCTACTGAATCGTGCAGAACATCGATCGCCCCGGACATTTCCATCGGGTCAAGTACGCGAAGTATGTTGGTTTGAGTAACTATTCCCAGGAGTTCTCCCTGTTCCCCCGTTACTACTAACCTGCGGACTAAACGCTGGTGCATTTCCTGATGAGCTACCCACAGCGAGTCTTCTTGCTTGAGGCTAAATAAGGGGGTACTCATCACAGTTTGGGCGATCGTTTTCGACAAATCTATATCTAAAGCTTGAAATTCGACAATATCCCGTTCTGTGACTATACCTACTGGAATGGGGAACGGTAAATTTCTCGATAATTCTGTTGATTCGGTAATTACTACGCAGCTAACGCGGTGCTGCGCCATCAACTCGGCTAAACTCCTAACTGACGCAAAGCGAGGTGCTTGAATGACTTGTGCGGTCATTACTTCTTTCACGCGGCGCATTTTTAAAATATTTGCCGGTTTCAGCATGGCTTGGCGAATGCTTTCCGGGGTAATTACTCCTAAGAGTTGACCTTCACTATCCAATATTGGTAAATGCTTAGTTCTTCGTTGCCCCAGCAGAATTAGGGCGCTGAAAATGTCTTGAGTCTCTGATTTTGTGAGAGTTGCAGCAGGCTGCCTCATTACTTCTGCAATGGTGATACCTTTTAAGTTTTTGCCCGAGGCAATCAAATCGACAAGATCCCTTTCTGTGAAGATTCCTTGCAATTGAGAATGTGGAGCAGAGTGGGAGGATAATTTTTCTAGGGATTCTTCCACTACAAAGACGCAGATACCTGTCGCGTCTCTAAATGCGCTTGAGGTGGGGGGATTTGCTATTTCTGTTAGTGGCTGATAGATATCGGTTGGTGGAATGTCTGGGTTTAGAGAGCAAGTTCCGCGCCGTTGACCCATCAGGGTAATTACTTCTGCTAGTGGGGTATCGGGTGCAACTGTCAAGGGGTAGCGGTCAATTACTTGAGCTAAGGTTGGCAGATACTTGGATGAATCGTTTTTGAGCATATTTAATTGAGTTTTGCGATCGCGTGGACTCTGCGACATTCCAAAAAAGTGCTGATTTCCAAGCACTAGGTGGATTTTTACGGCGCTGCTGAGACCTAATTAAAATTTATTGTTGTTAAAAATGCAGCCGAGATTGGACTGGGGATCAAGCCAGTGACTGCTTTTCCTCTACCTATAAAGGTATAAGCTTATCTTTATTTTAAATTAATTTTTCAGTCTCGTGACACTTTTATTAAAAACAAAGTATTTTATGTAAACTTTTTGCGATAGGATCATCCCTAAAATCATCCCTCGTATTGCGAATCATCTCCATCTTCAGAAAGACGCATCGGTTGGCTATATTAGCTAACCTAGAAAAGGTTACTACAAAAGCGCACTGTATTAAATTCGGCAGTGTTAAGTTTTGCGAAATTATGTTTTGCGAGCTTGTCGAGACCATCTATGCGTTGTTGAGGGCAATCGATATCACAGCCCCTCTGTGAATTAGATCGCAGCTTCCGAAAACAACCGTGGTAAGATTGTAGATATCAAGACAAGAAGTTAAATACAGAGTCAGGTGAGGAAAAGGGATTATGAAACGCAATCTATTAGCCGCTACTTTTTTAATTACTCCCCTACTGTTGGCCGGCCCGGCTCGCGCTGAAAATCCCGCTCACGTCAAACAGTTATTGTCAACCGGGCAATGTTTTAAGTGCGACTTGTCAGGAGCAGATTTAACGGGAGCTCATTTAATTGGTGCTGATTTGAGAGAAGCAAATTTACGAGGAGCAAACCTATCTAGTGCCAACCTCGAAGGTGCTGACTTGACGGGTGCTAACTTGACGAGTGCTAACTTAACCCAAGTTTTCCTGACTAATGCCAGTTTAAATGACGCAGACCTCGATCGGGCAAATCTGACCGCAGCCATCATTAACACCGCTGACGTATCCGGCGCATCAATGGAAGATATGACCATCACTAATGCCAAAATCTACAATACCCAAATCGGCGTCGGCGGCAGCTACGACCAGTAAACTCGTTAAAAGAATGGAAAACACCAATTTTGAGGTTATAAACCCGGTTTCTCTCCAGAAACCGGGTTTTTAGTCTTTTTGTAGGCTGCCCCGAAGACTCACATTTTATGTCGTATTTCAAGCGAACAATCTGACGCACCCTACTACGACCGCTAAAAACCCAAATCAACCGCAATTCGGTGCGCGCAAGCAAACCCAGAAAATGCCACCGCATTTAAACCCTGTCCGGGAAACGTACTGTCGCCCACACAATACAAACCAGGCATAGAAGTTCGATTAAACGGCATTCCCAGCAAACCCATTAGCTTCTGTCGCGGAATCGGGCCGTAAGTTCCGTCTTCGCGCCCCAAAAAGCGACGGTGAGAGCGCGCAGTCCCAACTTCCATATAATCCAAACCGGCATCTAAACCGGGAAAAATCTTTTCTAATCTTTCAATAATTCTCCCTCCCGCCTCTTCCTTTTTCTCCTCGTATTCCTGCTGCGAAAGTCCTTCCCACTCTTCCATCCAACTCGAAGTAAAAGCGTGAACGATGTGATATCCTGCGGGAGCTAAATCCGGGTCGAGCACGGTCGGGATTGACACCAAAACAGTTCCCTCCGGCGCTTCCATTTTGTCCCAATCTTCTAACAAAATGTGGTGGCAGGCACTACCCGCAGGGATTACGCTTGCTTCCACTCCCAAATGCAAACTCAAGAAACTGGGGGCTTTTTGATAGCGCTGCTGCCATTTCTTCTCGCTAGCGGGCATCTCTTCTGCAGGCAGCAACTTCTCGAAAGTATCCCATCGCGTGGCGTTAGAAACTATCCGCTTTGCGCGGTAAACTTCGCCGGTTGCTAGCTCGACTCCGACAGCGCGACCGTTTTCTGTGATAATTTTTTTCGCTTTAGCTTTGTATTGAATTTTCCCGCCGCATTTTTCTAATCCTTCTACTAATTTTTGGGCGATTTGACCGACTCCGCCTTTGGGATAATTTATGCCGCCGTAATGTCTGTCGGAAAATACCATGCCGGCGTTAATCATCGGCGTCAAGTCTGCGGGTACTACAGACCAGTAGTAGCATTCCATGTCGATAAATTTCAGCAAAGTAGGGTCTTTTATGTAGCGCCGCGCAATGTCGCCAGTATTTTGAGGGAGATATTTTACTAATCCCAAACAGGCTAAAGGATTCTGAAAAAAGACTCGGACTAGATATCCGGGTTCTTCTAGGGATAGCAATTCCATCCCGTTGAGGCAGTTAAAGACGTTCCAGCATTCGCCGTAAAATTTGTGGATTCCTTCGCGTTCGTGAGGGAACCTGTCTGTTAATTCTTGCAAGTATTTATCATAAGCCTGGGGAACTTCAAGTTCTAAGCCGCTGGGTAAGTGATAGTGAAGCTGTACGGGGTCGGGAATCGTTTCTAAGGTGACGTTGACTGCTTTCAGGGCGCGGGTGAGGAGGTTGGTGGTGCCGCGCTGTCCGAAGCCAAAAATCATGGAGGCGCCGACATCGAATCTGTAGCCTTCTCGATCGAAATATCCAGCGCTACCCCCCGGAATTGTATAGCTTTCGAGCACTAAAACTTTGGCTTTCTTAGCGGCTAGCTGGGTGGCAGTCACCAGTCCGCCAATGCCGGAACCGATGACAATTACATCAAACTCTTGCTCTGTAGGGCGGGAGTTGGAAGAAAATAACTGGGATTGGGTAGGAGCTGACATTCGGTTAAAAATCTTAATATTTCTATGATTTTACAGTCGATCGCTCCCCAAGCAAGAAGTTCGGCAACAGATTATGTAGCGGATGTAACGGATGTCAGGAAGACCGAAGTTCGGCAATGCCCAATATCCAATATCCAATGCCCGATGCCCAATGCCCGATGCCCAATGCCCCAGCTTCAAAAAAAAATGCGGGAACAGTCTACCATTGCCGACTGCCCCCGTCTGCCGATCCTTTGAGAGGAGAACACTAAAAATCACTATAGCCTTGTTGCTAATTACTGTCAATACTATTGGAAAAATATTTCAATAAGCTGATGGAGGTCGATCGGCGAATGGGTTCTAACTCATATCTGGCACAATTCTCGCTTAACAGGCTTTCCGGCCTGTTCCACAAAGAGTGAGTTTTTTTGTGGGGAGTAGGGGTTGGGCAGGAGAGCCGGCCCGTGGAAGGCTTATTAACAAGGGTGCAAAATGTCAGTTCTAACCGATGGCTGGTGGTTGTTGCAATAGTCCGGTAGTCCGGCGGAGGTTTGAACCCGTGACGGCAATCTTAAAAATAGTGCAAGATGTCGATTCTCAATCTCTGGCTTGTATGCGCCCTCAAGGATGTGATAAGTTGCACAGAGCGATCGATCGCCGGTTGGCGAAGCCCTCGAAGAAGATCGATCGCACCGCATAAAATCCTCAAACCTAGCACTCTCCCCAATTTCCTAATGTCCCTGCAACTGCGCGTTTACGTTCCCCCGCATCCGTTAATTAAACACTGGCTGGCTGTCGCCCGCGACGCCGCCACCCCCTCGGTACTTTTTCGTTCTGCGATGACAGAATTGGGAAGGTGGCTGGCTTACGAGGCAATTCGAGAATGGCTGCCGACAGTGGAAACAACGGTGCAGACCCCTGTGGGCGAATGTCCGGCGACTTTTATCAACCCGGAAGCTCCGTTAGTTGTGGTACCGATTTTGCGGGCGGGTTTGGCACTGCTCGAAGGAATTCAGACGGTTGTACCGCTGGCTTCGGTTTACCACCTCGGCATGGCAAGAAATGAGGAGACGCTGCAACCGACTTGTTATTTGAACAAATTGCCGGCGCAGTTTAACCCGGACACGCGGGTGATAATTAGCGAGCCGATGCTGGCGACTGGCGGCACGATTATAGCGACAATGCAGGAATTGACGAAGCGGGGAATTGACCCGAGCTTGATTCGGATTATCTCTGTGGTGGCTGCTCCTCCGGCTTTGAAGAGGCTGAGTGCAGAGTACCCGAGTTTGATGATTTACACGGCAACGATCGACGAAATAGTCAACGAACAGGGCTTTATTGTACCTGGTTTGGGAGATGCGGGCGATCGAACTTACGGCACATGAACAAGTCCGTCAGTCAATTTTAGATTTTAGATTTTAGATTTTAGATTGACTCGACAGATAAATCTGGGGGCTTGTATCCCTTTGTGGGTGAGGTGAGTGGTTCCAGGAATCAGTTGCTGAAAGCTGGGGGAAAAAGATGACCCTGGTTTGGTAAAAGCAGGCACAGAGAGAGTTAGAATCAAAAGTACAAGTCAAAAATAAATAGCTTTTAGCACTCATTGCCCGTGAAACTTGATTCTGTTCCGCCAAGCTTGTCTGCTTCTGACTCAGTAAACCTCAATTATGATTTGCCACAACAGGTACAACTACAAATAAAAGAGGTTACTGATATTTGTGCTGCTTTAACCCCGGAGCCCGCTGAACTCTCAGGGACTGTAAATCCCGATATTTGTCAGGAACAAAAGAAACTGAAGCCCAAGCACTGGGCAGTTTTTGCTTCGACTTTTGCAACTATTTTTTTAGCTGAAATAGGAGACAAAACTCAGCTCGCGATTTTGCTGATGACGGCTGAATCTCGAAATCCTTGGATCGTTTTTGCGGGTGCGGGTTCGGCTTTGATAGCAACCAGTTTGCTGGGGGTGTTGCTGGGAAGGTGGCTGGCGAGTCGGATTGCTCCGAGAACTTTGGAGAGAGCAGCCGGAGTGATTTTGCTGGCAATTTCGGCAGTTCTGCTGTGGGAAGTGCTGGGTTAATTGTCTGCCTGTCGGTAAGTCGTAGATTTCTACAAGAGCTAACTAAGAACTGAAAAAAATATGGACTGGCAACTTTTGGGAATCAGTTTTATTACAGTGTTTTTGTCAGAATTGGGAGACAAAAGTCAATTAGCTGCGATCGCCTTGGGCAGCAGTTGTAACTCGCCGCGGGCTGTATTTTTCGGTACGGCGTCGGCGCTGCTGCTGGCGAGTTTAATCGGCGTGGCGATCGGCTTCAGCACTGCAGAGGTGTTGCCGGAACGACTGGTAAAGGGGCTCGCAGGGATCGGATTTGCGGTGATGGGCTTGCGCCTGCTGTGGCCAAAAACTGATTTACCGGAAGCATCCGAGTAAGGCGTGCCATCGGTCGATTTTAGATGTTAGATTTTAGATTTTAGATTTACCCCACAGATGAATCTGGGAGTTTGAACAAGAGTCTAAAATTTTGAGTTCTCCACAACAGGAGTCGTTCGCAAGTATCCGTTTTTGGGCGGATCAGGAAACTGGACAGTATAGTTATATCAAATCTGTTTGCATCGGAATGATGCCTATCTCTCTTCTCGACCTCTGCGTGAATTAGCGTCAATCCATTGTCATCTGCGGTTAATACATTCTCTTTTTTTAACCGCCGATGAGGACAGATTTACACAGATTAACGCAGATGAATTCTATCAATTCCGGTTGCAGCGTCAGTGATTTTTGACTGTTGACTGCATTTTACGCCTGACGATGCTAACAGATTTCATATTATTGGATAAATGTTTGATTGATAGGGAAACCGCCGATGCAACGCAGGTCCATTTCAAGCCTAGTTTACGATCGCGTTAAAATTTAAAAAATTAGCGGGGGGCGTGAATTCACGCCCCCCGCTGCTGGTTGAGTTTTTTTTCTGCACTCAACATTTCAGCATTGTGTCGATTAAACTTGGTTTTGGTAGCACCAGCCCAGCAGCGTACCGGCGACAGCCAACTTCAGCGCTTCCAATGCAAAATAGCCTTGGTGCAGTAGATTCATCCCGGCGGGCACTTCTGCTGTTTCACCGAACAGATTTAGCTGGATTCCTAGGGCGCTCATTTGGGGTGTCAGGCCGTAGGTGTCAATCAGGGCGATCGCCAGAAGTACCAATGATAATAAGATTGCTGTGCGGCTGCGCTTGCCGAAGTCACCGACTAAATTGCTCAAAACCATCAAACCCGTTGCCACCAGGCCCGAACAGATTAACTCAACCCGGTTGAATCCCCAGAACATTAGATTTCCGGCCGTTGTAAACTCGGGAGATGTCATCATGCCAGATACGTAGAGACTGGGCATAATTACTAGATCCAAAATCAGGCTAACGCTGAGCCAGAAAATTAGGGCCACCATGACAATTGCTTGCCAGCGCGGTTTGATTGATTCCACTCTTGATGTTGTAATAGCTGTCATATAATTCGACCCTCTAAAATTTTCTTCTGCCTTTTCTAGAGTTTAACTAACTTTTTTCTAAAATTCTGTTAAGTATTTTTAAATTAATGGTAACTTTTGTGTAACATACCCTGAAGAATTGTTAAGCTCACTTATGCTGGTCATTACCTCCGTTAACTAATACTAATTCGGAAAAAGTACGGAATAAATTAATAATTACTCGCAGGAATTATGCACCGCGACCAAAGACATCTGTTGTTGACCCCGATCAAACACCGTAACGTATTTTTTTTATAAAAAACCCGGTTTCTGCGTTCAGAAATAACTCCTAATTTAACTGTAGATGCCTAAATTTCAATTATCCTCTTGGTTGCCCCGTCTCCCCCCTCAAGTCTGGATTCTTGCTGCCGGCAGATTCCTCTCCCAAAGCGGCACCGGTTTTACTTTATTTTACGCGCCGATATTTTTTGTCGATCGCGTGGGTTTATCTGCTACTGCTGTTGGGATTGGTTTGGGTAGCGGTTCAGTTTCGGGAATATTCGGCAGAATTTTGGGCGGTTCTTTTTGTGATTCAAAATTTTGGGGAAGGCGGCGAACTTTATTGATGGCGGCAGTTATTTGTGCTGTGGCTTCTTTTGTACTGGCGGCGACTAATGATTTCGTTGGCTTAATTGCGGGCAATTTACTGATGGGTTTTGGTGTGGGTTTGTATTGGCCTCCAACCGAGACGATGGTGGCGGATTTAACGGAGGGCGAACAGCGACAGGAGGCTTTTGCTTTGACGCGGCTTGCTGATAATTTGGGTTTGCAAGTTGGGATTATTTTGGGCGGTTTGTTGATTGAGTTAACGGGGAACTATCGATCGCTCTTTATTATTGATGGTATCTCGTTTTTAGTGCTGTTTGCGGTGGTGGCGATCGCGATCGCCGAAACCTACAAACCAGCTAATCCAGGGGATAGAGGCAAAAAAAATCGGGAAAATGGTTGGATGGTGGCGCTGAGCGATCGAAGTCTTCTAGTTTATGCTTTAGTAAATACCCTGTTCACATTATATATTTCCCAAATCCAAACCACAATGCCGCTCTACTTTAGCAAGTTTGTCGCGGTAGGGACGAGAACAGGCTTTTCAACAGGTACAATTACCGTTTTGTTTGCTTTTAGCACGTTTTTAACTGTGGCTTTGCAACTGCCGATTGTTAAAGCTTTGAGGCCATTTTCCCATCCTAAAGCTTTGATGATTTCTGCGCTGCTGTGGGGAATGGGATTTATCGCGATCGGCTTGACGGGAATGGCTGCAACTGGCAATCTATTTTTAGCTGTTTTAGGCTTGAGCTTTTTGTCGGTGGCGACTGTTGCTTATACGCCTTTTGCTTCGGCTTTGGTGGTGGATTTAGCGCCAGAGTCTTTGCGGGGCGTGTATTTGGCCGTTAGTTCTCAGTGTTGGGCGATCGGCTATTTAATCGGGCCGCCGCTGGGCGGTTTGGCTTTGGATGGAGGTAAATGGGCGGCGGATAATTTTTGGTTGGGTTTAGCTTTGAGTGTCGGCGCGGCTATTTTTATTTTGCAAAAGCTCGATCGAATGTTGAAAAGTAGAATCTAATATTCAGTTGTTCGTTTAGAACTAAGACAAAAAACCCGGTTTCTGCGTCAATATCTCTCGGTTCGATACCATATTTTTCAGAGAAACCGGGTTTGTTAGTCCGCGTGCGTCCAAGACTTTAGTTGTTAGCATTAACAGTCAACAGTCAACAGTTAACCGTCAACTAACTAATTTATTTTCGTCGATCGCCCAATTTGCTGTAAACTGCTCTCAAATCAACTTGATGGTGAGCCAAAGCAACTAAAGCGTGATAAAATAAATCCGCCACTTCCCCAGCAATCCCCTCTTTGTCGTCATCTTTGCAAGCCATCACAACTTCCGCCGACTCTTCGCCAATTTTCTTGAGAATCTTGTTGTCGCCGCCTTCAAACAACTTGCAAGTATAAGAACTTTCGTTAGGATGGTCGCGGCGATCGCAAATTACCGCAAATAATTGAGATAACATATCCCCTGGTGGCGGTGAAATTTCCCCATCAACTTGGTGAAAACAACTTCTTTCTCCCGTGTGACAAGCAATATCTCCGACTTGTTCGACAGTCACCAGCAAAGCATCGCTATCGCAGTCGTAACGCAGCCCTTTGACATTTTGAACGTGTCCCGAAGTTGCGCCTTTTGGCCACAATTCGCAACGAGAACGACTCCAGAACCAAGTTTGCCCGGTAGAGAGCGTTTTTTGCAGCGACTCCCGATTCATCCAGGCCATCATTAACACCGTACCGTCCAAATAATCTTGGACGATCGCAGGTACTAAACCGCGATCGTCGTAACGAATCTTTTCAATTGGGATCGATCGGCTCAAACTCGATAAATCAGTAGTAGACATAATTTTATTTCAACTTTGTAATATAGATTAACGCTTTCCTGTCGGAGATTGTTTTTTTATTAACCGCAGAGAACGCAGAGGACGCAGAGGAAGAGAAGAGAGAAGATTGAGCAAGGGATGGGTAAATTGTCAAGAACTCTTTTACAAAAAATTACACTTTAGGGCAATCGATGCGGGTGCTACAAAGCCTAAAAAACCCAAGCTACTATTGCTACTCATTGGTTTGTACCTTAAAATCTATTAACATAGTTTCCTTGAATCGACCTAACCATTATCCTGAAGTCGCTATAAAAGTATCCTACCAACAACAGACCTTCACTAAGGAGAAAACATTGGTTTCCACAACCTTGAAAACGACCAAATCCGAAGAAATTTTCGCCGCTGCCCAAAAGTTGATGCCAGGTGGCGTCAGTTCCCCCGTCCGCGCCTTCAAATCTGTAGGCGGACAGCCCATTGTATTCGATCGAGTCAAAGGAGCCTATGTTTGGGACGTTGACGAAAACCAATACATCGACTATGTAGGCACTTGGGGCCCGGCCATCTGCGGCCACGCCCACCCGGAAGTCATCAAAGCGCTGCACGAATCTTTAGAAAAAGGTACGAGTTTCGGCGCACCATCGGTGTTGGAAAACGTACTGGCGGAAATGGTCATCGATGCCGTTCCCAGCATTGAAATGGTGCGATTTGTCAACTCCGGCACCGAAGCCTGTATGGCCGTTTTGCGGCTGATGCGAGCTTTCACCGGACGCGATAAACTGATCAAATTTGAAGGCTGCTATCACGGGCACGCCGATATGTTCTTGGTAAAAGCCGGTTCCGGCGTCGCAACTCTGGGCCTTCCCGACTCCCCGGGCGTCCCGAAATCCGTTACCGCCAATACCCTCAACGCTCCCTACAATGACTTAGAAGCAGTCAAAGCTTTATTTGCCGAAAATCCAGGCGAGATAGCAGGCGTAATTCTCGAACCAGTGGTGGGGAATGCCGGTTTTATTACCCCGGATGCAGGTTTTCTCGAAGGTTTGCGGGAAATTACTAAAGAAAACGGCGCTTTGTTAGTTTTTGATGAAGTAATGACCGGTTTCCGCATCGCCTACGGCGGAGCTCAGGAAAGATTCGGCGTTACACCGGATTTGACTACTTTGGGTAAAGTTATCGGTGGCGGTTTGCCGGTGGGAGCTTACGGGGGAAGGCGGGATATTATGGGGATGGTGGCTCCTGCTGGGCCGATGTATCAAGCGGGTACGCTTTCGGGAAATCCTTTGGCGATGACTGCGGGGATTAAGACTTTGGAATTGCTGCAAAAACCCGGCACTTACGAACAGTTGGATAAGATTACCAAAAAACTGTCGGATGGATTGCTAAAAATTGCTAAGGAAGCCGGACACGCGGTTTGGGGCGGCCAAATTAGCGGGATGTTTGGCTTGTTTTTTGCGGCTGGCCCGATTCACAATTACGAGGATGCGAAGAAGTCGGATTTGACGAAGTTCAGCCGCTTTCACCGGGGAATGTTGGAGCACGGTATTTATCTTGCTCCTTCGCAGTTTGAGGCGGGATTTACTTCTTTGGCTCATACTGACGAAGATATCGATCGAACTTTGGCTGCCGCGCGTGAAGTGATGGCAAGTATTTAACGTTTGCAGTAAGGATGTTCGTCCTTAAAACTCAGGAATAAATAATTAAAGTCCTTGCTGTTTGTTGGCAGTAAGGACTTTAATTTTTAAATGCTTTATCTAAATAGGGCTTGCTGAATAATCGATCGCTTTCCCAATAACAGAAGCGATCGATATATTCAACCAGAGTTAACTATGAGTT